>JABIUG010000345.1 GCA_018700655.1 Rhodospirillaceae bacterium
CGACGATTGCGACGAGGAGAACGGTCCGCTGCTGGCGATTCCGGGCTCGCACAAGGGCCCAATCCTGGAGCACAACGACAACGGCCACTTTCTTGGCGCCACCGACATCGCCGAGGCCGGGCTCGACAACAGTCAGGCGGTATCGCTGCCCGGCAAGGCCGGATCGATCACGCTCCATCATGTCCGCACTTTGCACGCCAGCAGGGCGAACACGGGCGACCGGGCGCGTCTTCTGATGCTCAACAGCTACAAGGCAGCCGACTGCTGGCCGATCCTGGGCGTCCCCGATCTCGACTGGTACCACGGCTGCCTGGTGCGCGGCGAAACGAGCTGGACGCCACGCATGGAGCCCAACCCCATCCGTATCCCGGCCGACCTTGGCCAGGTCGGGCTGTTCACGAGCCAGGAGGCGGTTCGTGGACGTTCCTTTGGGGAAGATGCGGTTGCTGCCCGGTGAGAAACTTCGGACAACGCAATCGTGATGGTGGCAGCGGCCATTGATCTGCCATAGATCAGTCTATGCTGTTGGCTGGTGAAGCAAGGTGACGATGATGAACTTTAGGCGTCTGCTCCTCTCTGCGGCTCTGGTCTCTGGTTTGTATACGATTGCGCCGTCTGCGATCGCGCAATCGGAGAACTGGTGTCAGATCGCGATCCAGTCACACGCGAACAATCTGGGGCTGGCGACGATCGAGGCCTATGACCTGTGCCTCGAGACAGAGGGTTTGCCGGAATCCGGTCGCGGTATGGTGTTTCACCAACGCGGTGAAGCCAAACGGGAGTTGGGCGACTACGAAGGGGGAATCGAAGACTTCAACATGGCTCTGCCCCTGGTGCCCCAGCCCGAGAAAACCTATGCCGCACGGGGGCTGACCTACCTGACGGCAGGAGACTACGAACAGGCGATTGACGACCTCTCGATCGCGATCGACTACGCGCCTGAGGATTGGGTCAACTGGTACATTCAGGGGCTCGCCAACGAAGCCGCCGGTAATACCCGCGCGGCACTCATCGGCTACAGCTCGGCCCTTCGATTTGGACCCGAAAACGCGTCGATCATGCTTCGGCGCGCCAATGTTCGCGGCGAACTGGGTGATTACAAAGGTGCAATCGCAGACCACAGCAGGGTGCTCGCGATCGATCCCGACGATGCGTCGGCATACAACGGGCGCGCCTGGAACCGGTTCATGGCCGAAATCGAGCTGGAGGAGGCTCTGGTCGATGCCGAGCGGGCGGTCGAACTCAGCCCGGAGGATTTCAACTCGGTCGACACCGTGGCCCACCTGCTTTCCAGCCTGGGCCGTCCTGACGAGTCACTGGTGTGGTTCCAGAAGGCCTCGGATCTGGGCGGTGAGATCCTCATCACCTGGTATCAGGAGGAACTCGCGGCCAAGGGTTACTACGATGGTGCGGTCGATGGGTTGATGAACGCTTCCACGCTTGTGGCGCTGGAGGCCTGCGTTCGCGAGGATTGCCGCCTGCTGGCCGACGCAAACCCCTGAGGTGCGGCGCTGGGACAGGCAGCCTGCATTGGTTCAGGTGGCCAGGTCCTGAACCGGTCCGTTACGATCAAGCACGACGTGACTAATCTGAGCCCCGAAATGATCTGACAGCAGGCGGGTCAGGTCTGCTACAGCGGCCTGGAGATCTCCCGCACCCAGGCTTTGTATCGTGACCACAGCCGAGTTCGTCTCGGGCGTTACGGGGCTTCTGATGTCCTGGTACCAGTTCCAGCGGCGGCACAGCACCTTTTTGTCATCGGCATAGATGATCTCGCCGGTCTTGGGCGGATCGTTCCGCGGCGGCTGCTGGCCCAGGGCAAAGAACGTGTCTCCCTGGCGTGCCTCTCTGAAGCAGACGTCGCCCACGAGTTTGTCGAGATCGTCGGCACCCAACGGAAACACATGCTTGAGTGAAACGGCATTGTAGGCGTCAACAAAGGGGTGGATCTGCGCCAGTCTCCCATCGCGCCGGACCTTGCGGATGAGTCGCTCGACCGAACAGCGATAACTTGTCTTCCTCACGCCGAACGCCTTGTAGGCCTCCCGCCAGACCGCAACGCCAGGGATCTCGCCCATCCCCTTGTCGGCAAACCGGACCTGTGCGTCGGCCTCGATGGCCGTGATCTCTTCGGCAAGTGCCGGCGGCACTGTTTCGGGCGCACTGATGTTGCGGGCTGTAACGACCGCGACCTGCAGGTCAGGGAAACGCTCGATGATGGTGTCGATCTTTGCTTGCACGAAAAAGGGACCCTCATGAAATCTGAGGGCCCTTGGTGCAGGAGCGAAGGCCTTTGTACAAGGCCATCAGGCAAACAAGCTTACTCTGCCGCCTGTTTCTCCAGATCGGCAGACAGTCTGGCAATCAGATCGCGCTTGGCGTCTTCATCGAGCTTCTTGAGTTCGTTGTTGAGGACACCCTCGTTGGGCACCTGATTCCAGTAATCCAGGGAATCCATGCCGAGCAGGGCGGCCTTGCCGACGAACTGGCGCAGAACCTCGTTGGTCGGGCCCATGACCCAACCGGCTTTGCCGTCGCGCAGCAGACGTTCGAGACCCAGCGAGGTCTTGTAGCCGCTGCCGCCACAGGCCTGCAGCATCTTGTCGAGCACGTTGTAGACGTTCTTGCACGAGATGAATTTCGACATCCATGTCCAGTGCAGCAGGTTTGTCCGTGGTGTCCAGTCGGGCTCACGACCGTGACGGGTCCAGTCACAGTTGTCTGTCGCCTGGTCGAGTGCCTGAGCGACGCCGAAGGTGTAGAGGCGTGAAGCCTCGGTATCCATCAGGCATTCGCCGACGTAATCCTGAATGGTGGGATAGTCCGCGACCCGCATGCCGACGTCCTTGTGGACCTTACGGGTGGTCTGGCCCTTGGCAATGTCCATCGCAGCCAGCGCGATGCCGTTGTAGGAGGCGGCAAACATCGTGAGCCCGATCGGGTCAAGCGCTTCGTCGTTCGAGGTCGCGCCGTCGCCGGGGAACCCGACCATGCGGTGTTTGTTGACCTCGACACCGTTGATCTCGATCGGCCCGGACTGGTTGCCGCGCATACCCATGGCGCTCCAGTTGCTCTCGCCGGTGACGATCTCGTCCTTCATGACCAGAAACACCGAGAGGTTGGCGAAGTCCCCGTTGAAATCCGGGCTGGAGGTCTGGGCGACGTAGAAATCGGCGAAACCACCCGAGGTCGTCCACGATGATTTCTTGTGCACACGCCAGCCATCGTCTGTTTTCTCGGCCTTCGAGGCCATGGGATACCAGAAATGCGAACCGGTCTCTGGATCGGAATAGGAGGCGGTGCCGATAAAGACATCATCGTTCAGGCGGCGCAGGACGGCCTCGATCTCAGGATTGCCTTCGGCACGGAAGAGCAGGGCTGAAACCGAAAGAAGGTGCATGGTGTAGACCAGAGCGGTCGAAGGGCAGCCGTAGCGCCCGATCGTCTCCAGCACCATGGCGACACAGACATGGTTCTCACCCAGGCCGCCATACTTCTTTGGCACATGAAGCGCCAGCAAACCCAATGAGGCGAGCGCCTCCATGTTGCGGCGCGGGTATTCGTAGGTCTTGTCGAACTCGATGGCGTTGGGGTGCAGCGTGGTGTTGCAGATCTCGATCAGCTGCGCGCGCAGTTCTTTCTGCGCGTCGGTCAGCAACCAGTCAGGATCCCAATCGGCCCCGATTCTGTCAAATGCTTCTGCTTCCGCCATCGTTCTGTTCTCCGAATGTGATGTGTCTGTATGATCAGCACCGAGCATGTGAGGCGAGATTGAGCCATGTCAAGCAGTGCCGCCACGCGACAACACGAAATCACTGTTCGATGAGGGGCGGGGCGATCACGGGGTTGTTGTTCGACGTCTTCGGCACGGTCGTGGACTGGCGTACCGGTGTTGCTCGCGATGTTGCAGGATTTTTCGATCCTCTTGACGTTGATGTGGATTCCCATGCGTTTGCCGATGCCTGGCGGGGGAAGTACCAGCCCGCCATGAAAGGCGTGCGCGACGGCGCAAGGGGCTACGTCGCGCTGGACACACTTCATCTGGAAAACCTGGAAACGATTCTGGCTGAGTTCGGTCTTGCCGACAGGGTCGATCAGGAAGGACGTGCATGGCTCAACAGGGCCTGGGAGCGGTTGCCGCCATGGCCTGACAGCGTGCCGGGGCTTACCGCGCTCAAGTCCCGGTATGCCATCGCGACCTGTTCGAATGGTTCGATCGCCCTGATGCTCGGCCTTGCACGTTATGGTGGGTTGCCATGGGATGCCCTGCTGGGCGCCGAGATCGCGCAGTCCTACAAGCGGAAACCGGAGGTTTATCTCAAGTCAGTCGAGGCGATGGGCTATGCGCCGGATGAGGTGATGATGGTTGCCGCGCATAACGACGACCTTTTCGCCGCGCAGGACGCAGGGCTTCGAACCGCCTTCATTCCGCGTCCTACCGAACATGGCCCGGATCAAACCTCGGATCTGGAACCGACAGGTAAGTGGGATGTCGTGGCCGACGATCTGCTGGACCTGGCGCAACAACTCAGCGACTAAGGAACGTTAGAGCACCGCGCTTGCGGCTCTGGCTGCGCGAATGCCCTCGTTTGCGGCGCCATGCACCAGAGAGAACTGTGTCAGCGATGTCGCTTCACCGGCGAGAAACACACGGTCGTCCCAGGGCTCCTGAAGCGCCGCCCTTGCCCACGCGCTGCCGGGTTCTGCTGCGGCATAGGAACCCAGTGACCAGGGATCAGAGCCCCAACGCGTGCACAACGTGGCGGTAATACGATCCCGGACATCAGTTCCGATCCCGAGTGCCAGGGCATCACACAGCAGATCGACGGCAACATCGTCGGGCTGCTGTTCCAGCGATAGGGTGAGTTCGTTGCCGACATAGCCCAGCGCGACATTCTCGCCGACCAGCCTGGTCATGATGTAGATGTGGTCGTCAGCGGAGACGAAGCGACCGAACGACGGCGGGCAGGTCTCACCAAAGACATCACCATCAAACTGCACTGCGATTCTGTTGACCGTTCCCATGGGCAGGTAACCAAGCGCTTCGCGAACCCGATCCGGCATCGTGCGCGCGAAACTGATGGTGTCTGATGCGAGCACGCCCACCGATGCCGTCAGGATCAGGGCCCTGGCAGTAACAACGTCGTCGCCGACGTCGAGCTCGACACCGGCATCATTCCAGTCGATCGCCCGGACCGGCGTGTTCACCATGACATCGGGCACACCGGCCCACGCCTGTACAAGCCGGCCCATACCTTCAGGCACCTGATGGACGGTCTCGCCATGAAGAAGGTTGGCCTGATCAACGGCTGACGTTCTCTCCATTGGCAGACCGTTCAGCATTCCAACCCAGGAGGCGAGGAGCGGATACCAGGGAGACGTGGTCCCTGCGACTTCGGCAATCGAGCGATCGGGGTCGGCGGGGTTGAACGCACCGATGGTGGCCATGGCCTCATCGTTGAAGGCGAGCCGGGCGCTATTCTCGGCCTGCGTTTCCCAGCGGTCATCCATGAGCATCGGAATCTCGAGCCCTGGAAACGACTGGTCGCTGGTGTCGAAGCCCAGGCGTTCGGCAGCATCGACGAGGAAGTTGTCGCCGTCGTTGGAAATCCAGAAGCCGCCGAGGTCGTAGGGAAAGCCAAAGGTCGCTTCGTCACTGATCGTGCGGCCGCCGACGACTGGCTTGGCTTCGAGCACGACATGGTCCACGCCAAGAGCACGGAGCTCCCTGGCGGCCGCCAGTCCGGCGGCGCCTGCACCAACGATTGCAACGTCCGTTTTCGTGGTCATCGACGGCGTTTAGAGTTTCGGTCGCCTTGACGGCTTCGTGTACCAGGGGTCGGCCGCTTCGACTGCCGCGCCGATCTGGAACACCGTCGGGTCGTCGTAAGTGCGCCCGACGATCTGCAGACCGGTCGGTACTCCGCGACGATCGAGCCCGGAGGGCACCGACATCACGGGGCAACGCGACATGATGTTGAAGGGATAGGTCATGACCCAACCCAGGAAGGGGTCGACCTCCTTGCCGTTGATCTTCACTTTCTCGGTGGTGGAATCAAAGTCTGCGGGCACGGCCGAGAGAGCATTGGTCGGACAGATCAGGGCGTCATATTTCTCCAGGATCGGCCCCAGCGTGTCGTACATCTCGCCTGCGATGTTGAGGCTCTCGATGTAGTCCATGCCGGTTGTCTTGGCGCCGTAGTCACCAATCCAGGTCGCATAGGGCATCATTTCGTGGCGATGCCGGCGCATGACGTCGCCGATGACATTTCCGAAAAGGTGGCCAAGGTAGTTCATGGCGGCGGTCAGCACGCGCCAGGTCCACTGCAGATCGACCTCTTCGACGATAGCGCCGGCGTCGCGCAGCTTCTTGATCGCCGCTTTGGTGTTCTTCTGGACGTCCTTGTCGACATCGCAGTAACCAAGGTCCATGGAGAACGCGATCTTCATGCCCTTGATCGATTTGTATTCCAGCGGCAGCGTCATTTTGGGCTTGAGCGTGGCGATGTCGCGGGCGTGCGGGCCTGCCATGACATTCTGGAGCAGGGCGGTGTCGGCGACCGAGCGCGCCATGGGCCCGGAATGACAGTAAAAATCGAGATTGAAGATATGACCCTGCGGGTTACGGCCATAAGGCGGTTTGTAACCGACCACGCCCGAACAGGATGCCGGAATGCGGATCGAGCCGCCGATATCCGAGCCCGTCGCGATCGTGGCCGCACCGGCCGCCAGTGTCGCGCCCGTGCCGCCCGAAGAGCCGCCCGGCGTGAAGTCACGGTTCCAGGGATTGCGTGTCACGCCCCACAGATCGGTGTGGCAGTAGCCGGCGCAGGAGAATTCCGGGGTCGTCGTGCGTGCGTGCATGATGCCGCCTGCCTTGAAGCAGCGTTCGACGATGAAGCTGGTCTCGTCGGCGATGTTGTCGGCCAGAGCGACACAGCCCGAAGAGGCGGGCAGGCCCTTGATCGTTTCCTCATCCTTGACGGCCAGCGGCAGGCCTTCAAGCGGACGGGTGCGCGCACCCCTGGCGTACTTCGCTTCAGCTTTTTTGGCCTGTTCACGGGCTTCGTCATAGAAGGTCTGGGAGAAGGAATTGATCTTTGGCATGACCTTTTCGGCACGCGCAATGACGGCATCCATCAACTCGACGGGCGAGAGTTTCTTTGCCTTGAAGAGCTTTATCGCCTCGACGGCGCCCATGTAATGAAGATCGGAACTGGCCATGATTATTTCCCCTTCTTGGATGACTTGAGTTTGGGCCGCCGGGCAGGTCGCGTAAACCAGGGATCGGCAGCCTCAACGGCAGCGCCGACACGGAAGACCTTTTCGTCCTCATAAGGACTGGCGACAATCTGGAGACCGGTAGGCACGCCGTTCTTGCCGGTGCCGCTGGGCACCGAGAGAACCGGGCAGTGGCCCATCAGGTTGAAGGGCCAGGTCATGACCCAGTCGAAGCCTGGATCGACCGTCACGCCATCGATCTCGACATGACCGTTGACCGGGCAATGATCGGCAGCGACGGCCGGGATTGCGGTGGTCGGGCAGATCAGCGCCTCGTATTTCTGCAGCATCGGACCGAGCGTGTCGTACATCACGCCGACCATGCGCTGGGCCTCTATGAAGTCCAGGGCCGTGGAACTGCGCGCCTGGTCAGCCAGGAATGCGACATAATCGGTCAGTTCGTGTCGATGACTTCGGAGCATCGGACCCAGCGCCGCACCGAATATGTGGCTGAGATGGCCGAAGGCCGCGGTTTTGACCGCAGGCGTCCAGCCCAGATCGACTTCCTCGACGATTGCGCCGGCGTCGTGCAGCTTGGCGACCGCATCCATCGTGTTCTTCTGTACCTCCTTCGAGACCCGGATGAATCCCAGATCCATCGAGAGCGCTATCTTCATGCCGCGCACGGATTTGAAGGTGGTCGGCAGGGTCAGCTTGGGTCGCAGCGAAGCGATGTCGCGCGGATGCGGGCCCGACATGACGTTCTGCAGCAGGACGCAGTCAGCGATCGAGCGGGCAAGCGGCCCTTCAACTGCGAAGTGATCCAGGTTGAAGATGCGTCCTTCCGGGTTGCGCCCATAGGGCGGCTTGAAGCCGACCAGGCCACAGGTTGAAGCCGGCACCCGGATCGAACCACCGATATCAGAGCCCGTGCCGATTGGCGCAACGCCGGCGGCCACAGACGCAGCGGTTCCACCCGAGCTGCCGCCCGGCGTGTAGTCGGTGTTCCACGGGTTGCGCGTCACACCCCAGAGTTTCGTGTGGGTGATCACAGCCGCGGAAAACTCCGGGGTTGTCGTGCGGGCATGCATGATTGCGCCGGCATCAAAACAGCGTTCGACGATGGCCAGGGTCTCGTCTGCGATGTTGTCCTTTAGCGGCAGGCTGCCGCTGGTCGCGGTCAGTCCGGCAATGGTCGCCTCTTCCTTGACGACCAGCGGCAGGCCTTCGAGCGCACCTGTTTCTTCGCCCCGGGCATAACGGGCCTCGGCGGCTTTGGCCTTCGCACGCGCTTCCTTAAAGTGGAGGTTGCTAAACGGGTTCAGCTTGGGCATGACCTTCTTGGCGCGCTTTATCGCGGCATCCATCATCTCGACGGGTGAGAGCTTTTTCGCCTTGAAGAGCTTGAGCGCCTCTGTCGCGCTCATCCATGTCAGGCCTGTCTCTGCCATCTTGCCTGTCCAATCCACTGTTGTGGCCAGTCTGTTCCGTTCCGGCGGGAGCGTAAATCAAAGATCGGCGATAACCCATCGTAGGGCACGGTCTTGCCAACACCTTTGCGCACGCGCAACGTTGTGGTGCTGAAGTCGAGGACGCGTCTCCCGGAGAATTGCCATGAGCTTGCCCACACCGACCAACGATCTGGACCGCGCCGAAGATGATCTGCTGCGCGCAGGTTACTGCATCGTCACCGATGTACACACACCCGGCGAAGTAGACGCGCTGAAAGCGCGGCTGCTGGAACAGGCTGCGGCGGAACGGGAAGCTGCGCTGGCCTATGAGTTTGGTGAACTCTCACGCGAAGCGGGAGAGGAGAACTTCACAATTCCGGTTGGCTCCGATGCCGACATCCCCAAACACCAGTTCATCGGTGTTTTGATCAACAAGGGTGAGGTCTTCCATGATCTCGTCACACATCCGGTTGCCGATCGCACGGCGACAGCGCTGCTCGGGGCTGACTGGGTGCTCTCGGCCTATGATGGCAGCATCGTGCGGCCAGATGGGCCCCAGCAGGCTCTTCATACCGATCAGTGGTGGATGCCACGGCCGCAGGTGCGCAACCAGCGCCAGCGCCCGCCGGGCGATGTCCGTCGCGGCGAGTTCCATGGTAACGACATCGGCCCGGAAGACAAGCTGATTGCACCGGCGCTTTCCTGCACCGTTGGCTGGACACTGACGGAGTTCACGGCGGACAACGGGGCCACGCGCGTGGTGCCGGGCAGTCACCTCTCCGGTGAAGAGCCTGATCCCGCACAGGATTATGATAACGAGGCGGTCAGCGTCGAAGCACCGGCCGGCGCGATGATCATGTGGGATGCCAGGACCTGGCACGGCATGGGAAAGAACCGCACGGACCAGGAGCGGATTGCGATCAACACCGTCTACAACGCTCCGATGGCGCGCACGCAAATCAACTGGCAGGTGGCCTTGCTGCCCGAGATCAGGGACGAAGCGTGGCCCGAACTCCTGGCGCGCCTGGGCTACAAGGCCTGGGGCGGTTACTACGGCCGGGTTGGCGCTGCAGACGGCGACATTGCGCGGGCTGAAGATGTTATTGGCGAGATGCGGTGAATGAGGCCTAAAGGTCTCTCCCTTCTTTTTTCCGTCACAGGCCGGCTTGACCGGGCTGTCCATCCCGTTGTCCTGACGTGATTCCCCCGACGGAATGTGCCGTCGGTTCTCCGACATGGATCGCCCCATCAAGTGGGGCGATGATGGTTGTGGGGATTGGACGCTAACCCGTCAGGCACAGCCTGGCTGCTGCATCGACGATGGCTTCGGCGTCGATGCCGTGGACCCGGTGGATGTCGGGAATGTCTGCCGAGCGGCCGAAATCCTCGACACCGAGGGACTGGATGCGGTGGCGGCGGACGCTGCCCATCCATGACAGGGTCGCAGGGTGCCCGTCGAGCACGGTGATCAGGCCGGCGTTTTCGGGAAGGCGGCCGAGCAGGCGTTCGACATGGCTGGGTTCGGCGGCCTGTCCGGCGCGGCGGTGGTGACGGGCATGGTGCCAGTCGGCCATCAGGCGGCCCGCTGACGTCGCAACCAGAAGCCCGGCCCCGGGCACGTCCTCGATCAGCGCGGCATGGGCCTGGCGTGCCTCGGGCAGCATGGCGCCGACCGCGACGACGGCGATCTCGGCATCATCAGAAGGCTCCTCCAGCCAGTAGCCGCCCGACAGGATATCGTTCTGC
>JABIUG010000346.1 GCA_018700655.1 Rhodospirillaceae bacterium
ATCTTCTCTGTCATCTTCTCGTTCATCGGAATCTGATCATGGCCCAGGTTGCACGCACGGAACCCACCCTGGAAAGCCAGGTCGATCAGGACGCGGTCATTCGCTTGCGCGGCCTGGTCAACCGTTTTGGTAGCCAGACCGTTCATGACGGCCTCGACCTTGATGTTCGCAAGGGTGAGGTGCTCGGTGTAGTCGGTGGTTCGGGCACCGGCAAATCGGTCCTGATGCGCACCATCATCGGATTGCGCGATCCCCAGGCCGGCACGATCGAGGTGCTTGGCCGCGACACCCGTAGTCTCAATACAGCCCAGGCCAAGGAACTGCGTTCGCACTGGGGCGTGCTGTTCCAGGACGGCGCGCTGTTCAGTTCGCTTACCGTTGCCGAAAACATCATGATTCCGCTCAAGGAATACACGGATCTGTCACCTAAGCTGATGCGGGAAATCACCAAGGTAAAGGTCACCATGGTCGGCCTGCCGGTTGAAGCAGGTGACAAGTACCCGGGCCAGCTTTCAGGCGGCATGCGCAAGCGTGCCGGTCTGGCCCGCGCTTTGGCGCTGGATCCCGCCATTGTGTTTTTGGATGAGCCGACCGCCGGTCTCGATCCGATCGGTGCAGCCAACTTCGATCAGCTCATTCGCAGCCTGCAGCAGAGCCTGGGTCTCACCGTCGTCATGGTGACCCACGATCTGGACTCCTTGATCGCGATTTGCGACCGTATCGCCGTGCTGATCGACAAGAAGATCGTGGTCGATACAATGGCGGAGCTGCTCAAGATCGACCACCCCTGGATTCAGGAATATTTCCGCGGACCGCGTGCGCGCGCCGCCTTTGGAAACTGAGATCATGGAAACACGCGCCAGCTACACTCTTGTCGGCACCTTTGTCCTCATCATGATGCTCGGCCTCGCCGGTTTCGTGATCTGGCTCGCCAAATTCTCCAGCGACGTGAAATACGACGACTATCAGATGTTCGTCACTGGCTCGGTCACCGGCCTCAGCAACGACGCCACCGTGCGCTACAGTGGCATTCCGGTCGGCAATGTCACCGACATCCGCATCGCCCCCGACAACATCGACCAGGTCAGAATCACCGTCCAGATCGAGGCCACGACGCCGGTTCGGACCGATACCGTCGCCTCTGTCGAAATGCAGGGCATCACCGGTGTTGCCTATATCGAGCTGACCGGCGGCAGCCACAGCGCCGAGCGCCTGGTTCCCGGGCCCGGTGAAAAGGTCGCAACCATCAAGACCGAGGAATCGGCTCTGGCGGCGGTCTTCGCCTCGGCACCCGATATGATCAACTCTGCCATTGAGCTGATGAACCGTGGCTCTGCCATTTTGAGCGACAAGAACCAGGCGTCGGTTACCAACATCCTTGCCGATGCCAGCGAAATCACGAACGAAGTTGCCGAGCACAAGGATGCCATCGGATCGATGATCGAGGATGCCCAGGAGACCCTGGCGAGCGTTCAGGGCACCACGGCCAATGTCGAAAAGATCACCGCCGATCTCAGCACCGATGTTGTCAGCCTGATCGACGATGCCAAACTGACGCTTGAAAGCCTGCGCACCACCCTGGCTACCGCCGACCGCACGTTGACCAATGCCGAGCCCGACATCCAGGAAACGCTCGACAATCTCAAGCTGGCGGCGGCCTCGATCCGCGGCGCAGCAGACACCGCACAGCAAATCCTCCAGACCAATCAGGCGCCGATCAACGAATTTTCCGAAATCGGGCTTTTTGAGCTAACCCAACTGATCACCGATGCACGGACGCTGGTTTCGTCGCTGACTCAGATCGCGATCCAACTCGAACGAGACCCGGCGGCATTCCTGTTCGGCGGCAACCAGGCCGGCTATCAGGCCAACTGACGAGAGGCACCATGAAAAGAAGACAGTTCCTTCAGGCCTCGGCCGGAACCGCGGCAATCGGCCTTCTGGGCGGTTGCACCCAACTCATTGCCCAGGCGGAATCACCACCAGATCTGTTTCGGCTTACACCCAAGAGCACATTCGGTGACGACCTCACGCCGGTCTCCTGGCAGCTTGTGATCGATCAGCCCTATGCCGAGGCAGCGATCAACAGCCAGCGTATCGCGCTGATGCACAGCCCGATTCAGGTTGAGTACTACGCCCGGGCCAACTGGTCCGACCGGGCGCCCGATATGGTTCAGGGCCTGATTGTCGAATCGTTCGAGAACTCGGGCATGATCCAGTCAGTCGGACGCCAGTCCGCCGGCCTCAGGAGCAACTTCATCCTGCTGCCTGAAGTCCGCGAGTTTCAGGCCGAGTACTTCGACGGCGCGCTACCGACTGCTCATGTCAGGGTCAACGTGAAGCTGATTCTGATGCCTGATCGCGCGATCATCGCCAACGAAAGCTTCGAGGCCGAAATGCCCGCTCTGGCCAACAACATGGACGCAATCGTCAAGGCTTTCGACGAAGCCCTTGGCAAGGTCCTGAAAAATCTGGTGCGCTGGACGTTGACGGTCGGCGACGTCTACATCTCCTCGAGCTGAAACGCAAAAACAGGGAGCGTGTCATGACGCTGCGTGCCGTTGTCGCCATGATGGAACACGAGACGAACACCTTTTCGCCCGTGCCCACACCCCTTTCCCGTTTCGGCTCGCCCGATGTACCCACCGGCGCGGAAGTCTATCGCCGGTTCAAGGGGACCGGCACCGGAATCGGCGCGTTTCTCGATGTCGCCGAAGCCGAAGGCATGGATATCGTCACCCCGATCGCGGGCAACGCCGCGCCCAGTGGCCATGTCCAGAAGGCTGCCTATGATGCGATGTGTGACGCGATCTGCGATGCGATTGCAGCCGGCTGCGATGTTTGTTTCCTTGATCTCCACGGCGCCATGGTGACCGAAACGACCGAGGACGGCGAAGGTAGCCTGCTCAAGCGTATCCGCGAGATGGCACCTGATCTGCCGATCGCGATCAGCCTGGACCTGCACGCCAACATGACCAACGAGATCGTCGACAACTGCGATGTGCTTGTCGGCTACAAGACCTATCCCCACATCGATATGTACGAAGCCGGCCAGCATTCCGGCCAGATCATGGTCCGCGCCCTAAAGGGCGAGATAAAACCGGTCATGGCCTGGGGCCAGCGCCCGATCCTGGCCCAGACCCTGCGCATGGGCCACGACGACCACCCGATGAAACCAATGCTGGCGATGGCGCGCGAAGCCGAAGCGAACGGGCTGCTCGCGGCCAGCGTCTTCGGCGGCTTTCCGCTAGCCGACATCACCCATGCCGGGCTTTCCGTTGTCACGGTCGCCGACGGTAACCGTGTCGATGCCGAAGAAGCTGCCGACCGCATGTTGGTCGAGGCCTGGAAGGAGAAGGCCGAGTGGATCTTCCACTCCGACCCTCTGCCCGAAACCGTGGCCCGCGCCAAGGAAATGACTGACGGACCAATCGTCCTGCTCGACCATGCCGACAACTCGGCGTCCGGCGGCACCCAGGACACCACCGAAGTGCTCAAGGAAGTGCTCGACCAGGGCCTTGAGGACGTCGCCATGTTCGGCTTCTGCGACCCTGATGTGGTCGCAGCCATGGAAGCCGCCGGCGTCGGCAGCGAGATCACCGTTGATCTGGGCGGCAAGGTCGACATGCACGATATCGGCAAGACCGGCACACCGCTCAACGTCACCGGCAAAGTCCGCTCGCTGACCGACGGCGATTTCGTCGTCACCGTGCCGATGGGCCGTGGCATCACGATGTCGATGGGCAAATCAGGCGTGTTGGAAGTCGGCAACGTGCAGATCGTCGTGATCTCGCAGCACACCGAACCCTATGATCTCGGTTGTTTCCGCAGCGTCGGGATCGAACCGACCAACAAACGTTATCTGATCCTGAAATCACGCATCCATTTCCGCGCCGGCTTCCAGGCGATCGCGACCGCCGAAATCCCGTGCAACGGCGTCGGCGTGACCTCAAGCGACAACAGCCTCTTCACCTTCAAACACGTGCGCCGCCCGATCTACCCGCTGGATCCCGACTGCCCGGAGAGGCCGAACTACGGGTAAGGCGACAATGCCGGATAACAATGGTCGGAGCCCGGTCAAGGAACCAGAAGGTGAAGCAAGAAACAAACTTGCCAAGGGCATCGACCGGTTGAGCAGGCACGTCGAGGAGCAGCCAGACGAAGGGAGCTTCGGACAACCGCGTATCGGACACACGGCAGATACTACATCGCCATACTTCAATACAATCTGGCTCCTTCTTATGGGGCCAAACATCCTGCTGGGGCTCTCAGCGGCGGCGGCAATTAGTCAGGACGAACCGATCTATTGGGTATTGCCTCCAATTGCCTTGTCCTTGTTGGCCTGTCTGCATGTACGCAGATATCAGAACGGCGACACCGCCGCGGGAGCAATGATGCTCTCTTCATTGCCTGCGATGGTTGCTGTTCTTCCCTTGCTCGACCGTTTGCTCGCCTAGTCGAGACAGATGATCGGCAGCACCCTCGATTCGTCTGCTCAGGCGTCCTCCAACGGATCGTTCTGGGTTACTGCCACGAACAGCCAAAGCACAACTGCAAGATTGATCAGAGGTACCAGGCAAAGCAAAGCCCACCATCTCGAGCGCCGGATATCGACGAAGCGGCGCCCGACCCATCGGACGAGGGCAAACGCCGCCGCAAGGTCAACCAGATAAGTCACCCAATACAGATGATATTCCAAGAGGATCCTTCCAATCCCACGACCAAAGACACGTTCATACCAACGACTAAATTCGGTATCGTCTGTCGCGATATCGACTCCAGCGACCACCAATGCGGCGACAATGATGCGCCACGCATAGGGCCGTCGAGGTAATGGCTGTGTCGCCCCCGCGAGCGAACTCACAGCAAATAACGCCGCGAAAACCGCAAGAACAGGAATGGGCGAATTCTCAACTAACATCGAGACAACGATCGCACTCCAACAGGTAGGTCGCGGAAGTCACGCCTTCGGGCCCCGAACACGTTTCCTGACCCAGGTCGGTCAAACCCAAGGTGTTTCTCGCAGGCGGGGATTCGCTCTAAATCTCCGGCACATGATCCACGGCAACCCGAAGGTTTCGCTGCAACAGGTCCGTGCGTGCCAGATAGGGCAGAATGCGCGAACGCAGCGAGAGAAGCTTGTGGGGCCAGCGTGTCCCGACGACGCCGTCGAGATGGGACATGGTCTGAGTCCGGTCGACATAGGCCCGCTCTGCCGATTCCCATCGTTTGAGCGCTGCGGGAACATCCTCGGTTTGCGAAACTGCACGGGCCAGAACGGTCGCGTTGACGATCGCAACACCCGCCCCCTGCCCCAGATTGGGCGCCATGCCATGCGCTGAATCACCCAGGATTGCGGCACGCCCGCGCGTCCAGGACGAACAGTTCACATTGTAGAACGGTCGCCAGTATTCTTCGGGGTTACGTGGCAGGCGCTCCAGATACTCGGTCAGCCAGGGATGCGCCCGACCCAGGCAGCCAGATTAAACGGCTGTTGCATCCGTCCCTCGGTGTCGTCGGCCGAACAGCACAGGAAAACATAGTTATAGTCCCGACTGGCCGGAGCGATGCCGATCCGGCGCCCCCCGGTCCAGGATTCCAGGCGCTGGGAATTCACCCCGTCGCTCTCCTTTCGGGGGACCAGGTGCCGACCGCAGCCATCCCGGAGTTCGACCAGTTTCGACAACAATCCCAGTGAGTCCCGCACACGCGAATGCACCCCGTCGGCCCCGACTACGAGATCGGCCTGACAGGTCTTTCCACCCTCGAGTTCCAGGGTTCCATCAGGCCTGGCGCCGATCGCCTTCGAATCCGTGACGATTTCGGCGCCGGCTGCAATGGCGGCCTCAGCCAGAATCCGGTGCAGTTCCGTGCGTAGTGCGACAATCAGGCGTGGTGTGCTGTCGCCTTTGCGCCGGAGATCGACGTATTTGCCCATATGATCCAGCAACAGGCGGGTTACCGGCGAAGCGACGCCCGATTCCGCACCTTGTCATAGACGCCAAGCTCCTCGAGTGCGTTGAGCGTATTCTCGAAAAGATAGATACCGGCGCCGATCTCACGCAGATCCTTGCTGCGCTCATGAACGCGCACCTGCCAGCCCTGATGCGCAAATGCGGTGGCCGTCGCCAAACCTGCGAGGCCGACACCGGCAATCTCGGCGATCCGCGGCTTTTGACCCGGACTTTGCATCACACCCATCCTCTTCCAACGCCCAGCCAGTGGCCACAGTCGATCACCGGATAACTCACAGCTTCTCCACCCATTCTGGATCTCTCCTTTCCGGGGCAGCCCGGATTTGATGCACGTCAACCCGGCCTGCGTTTGCATATGGCAGTTAGCTCAGATCATTTTCAGGAGTCACGTCATGAACCATCGCCACTGCAAAGTGCTTCACGCCCTCTATGCCCATCCCGTCAGCACCAACATCTCCATGAAAGACATCGAGGTCGTCATCAGCGAACTCGGAGGCGAGGTCGATGCCAAACACCATCAGGGTGCCCGCGTCGGTTTCAAGCTCAACGGCCACAGCGCGGTCTTTCACGAAGCCGGCCATGCCGTGCCCAAGGAAGAGGTCCAGAAGATCCGCAAGTTCCTGGAAGACTGCGGTGTCGATCCAGAGCGCGACTACCCGTTGTAGGAGACGCCCGACAGGTTAGGATGTTGCCCGTAACAACCGGGGAGGCCGTCATGGCTCGCAAACAGAAGAAAGCCATCATCACCTGCGCCGTGACGGGTTCGATCCATACGCCCAGCATGTCGCCACATTTGCCGATCACACCTGACGAGATCGCAGAACAGTCGATTGCCGCAGCCGAGGCCGGTGCTTCGATCATCCATCTCCATGCGCGCAACCCGGAAGACGGCAGCCCCACGCCCGACCCCGATGTCTTCATGGAGTTCCTGCCGCGCATCAAACAGAACACCGATGCGGTCGTGAACATCACCACCGGCGGTGGCGCAGGCATGACACCCGAAGAGCGACTGGCCGCTCCGATGCGTGCCAAACCGGAGATGTGCAGTTTCAACATGGGTTCGATGAACTTCGGCCTGTTCCCCATGCTCGACCGCTACAAGGAGTTCAAGCACGACTGGGAACGCAAACATATCGAAGGCTCCAAAGATTTCATATTTCGAAATACTTTTAATGATATGGAGTATATTCTTAAAGAGTTGGGAGAGGGTCATGGCACGAAATTCGAGTTCGAGTGCTACGATGTCGGGCACCTCTACAACATGGCCAACCTGCTCGATCGCGGCCTGGTAAAACCGCCGATCTTCGTCCAGACGATTTTTGGTATTCTGGGCGGCATCGGCGCCGACCATCAGAATGTGGTCTTCATGAAAGACACGGCCGACCGGCTGTTCGGCGATGCCTACCACTGGTCCGTCCCG
>JABIUG010000347.1 GCA_018700655.1 Rhodospirillaceae bacterium
ACGCACTTCGGCCGCCCGAAAAAACCCAATAATCTGCTCGGGTGTATATCTCTTCCGGCTCATCTCTTAATCCTCCTCTGGAGTTCAGATTAGCCCGACTCTCTCATTCTGCCTGGACCAGTTTTAGGGGAGCAGGTCACCACTTGATATGCTGGTGGTGGTCGTGGATGGTGTGCCGGTGTCCGACGCCCGTTGTCACTTTTTCCATGGTCTCCTCCAATGTCTCGAGCCGGCGGCTTGATGCGAGACCGGATCCGCACCTATTCACCAAAACATCCTTGCTGAGGCGTCGTCAACTTAGCGGGAAATGATCGTACGAGCGGGGGTGGACGCTGAGATCAGTTCGCGGCAGGCGCGATGGCCACGCATCGTACGAGCCAGTCCGAAGGACCTTGCAACTGGCTCGGCTGAGCAGATGACGCTGGTGGTTGAAGGTGTTGTAGGTGGCGGCGTGGACCGCGAGAGAGCGTTGCGCTGAACCCGGCGACTTGAAGCCCTGTTGCTTTCGCTCTCGTCGTCGCACCGGCTGATGGGAGTTTTCTGCTCGGTTGTTGGCGCGAAGGCCGCGATCATGGGTCGCCTTGAGGCCGAGCGACCGAATCTCGGCCGAGTAGGAACGAAATTTGTCGGTGACGACCTTGGTTGGCGCGAAGCCCTGCCGCTTGAGCAGCTTGTTCAAAAGCTTCTTTGCGGACTTGGTGTTTCGTTCGGGTTGGACCAGGAAGTCGAGCACTTCACCCTCGTTGTCGACCGCACGCCACAACCAATACCGCTTACCATTTATGGTTACGACCATCTCGTCGAGATGCCAGTGATCGCTAGGTCTGGGCCTCGAACGACGGAGGTTGGCACGATCGCCGGACCGTACTTGAGGAACCAGCGGCGGACCGTCTCGTAGGAGACGTCGACGCCACGCTTGGCGAGCATCTCCTCGATGTCACGATAAGAGAGCGTGAACCGGGCATAGAGCCAGACGCAGTGTCGGATGATGGTGGGCGGGAAGCGGTGGCGTTTGAAATTGAGCGGTGTCATCGCCAGAAGCAACGGCAGCGCCGCCGTTGCGCCTAGCCGAGTTGCCGTGACAATGCCGCCTGAGCCTAGATTTTCGAACGAACCTAAAGGCCCAGCAAGCTGCGGATCTGCCGGAGAAGGCGGTCGAAATCGACCGGTTTGGGATGAAAATCGTCGCATCCGACCTCAATCGCCTGGGTCCTCTGGCTATCGAGCGCTTCGCCTGTAAGCGCGATGATCGGGATGGCATTGGTGGCAGATTCGGCCTTGATCGCCTGGGTCGCCGCATAGCCGTCCATCACCGGCATGCGCATGTCCATCAGGATCAGGTCCGGCAGACCCTCAGCCGCCTGTTTGACGGCTTCCTGTCCGTTCTCGGCCTGAAAGACTACAAAACCCTCAATTTCGAGCAAAGCAGCAATCGTTGAGCGGTTCTCTGGCTCGTCTTCAACAACTAGAACCGTTTTCATCCTACTTCCCCCTTGGTCTCCGTGCCGGCACCATCGTCCACCTTTGGTGCACGGGCCGAGAACACTTTGCCCAGATGTTCAATGAACAAATCCGGGTCGAATTCACCCTTGCGCGTGTAGCCGCTTGTCCGTGCCGTCAGGAACTTGCGTTCATCTGCAGTGAGGTCCTGCGACGCCACAACGATAATCGGAAGACTGCTCCACGCCTCGTTATCACGGATTGCGGTGATCGTCTCAAAGCCATTGAGATTGGGCATGTTGAGATCCAGCACGACAAGGTCGGGCACGTTTTCCCTGATCGAAGCAAGCGCTTCAAGCCCATCGGCCGCCAATGCCACAGCAATTCCCTGCGCCTCGAGCAAATCGCGAAGAGAGGTGCGCACATCTTCCTCATCATCAACGACAAGGACAGATTGCGGTCGGCCAGCGGTCATCGATTCGGTGATCATCTTCATCAGGCTGGAAAGTTTGTTCTCGTCGAGCGGTTTGGACAGGAATGCCGTCGCTCCGCGGTCCATGGCTTCACCCGAGCCCGCAAAACCACTCAGGATGATGACCGGTATGTCGCAAAGGTCGGGGTCACCCTTCATGCCGTTGAGCACGTCCCAGCCTTCGTTCACGGGCATCAGGATGTCGAGCAGCACGACATCGGGCTGGTTGGTGCGACAGGCGATCAGGCCGCCCTGTGCGGTAAAGGCATGGGTGATGGTGACGTTGGAGTCCTTGAGCGCGGCAGTAACCTCGTCGTGGATATCCTTGTCGTCATCGATCACCAGAACACGGCGGCCGATGATGTCTGTCCGGTCAGCAACCTCATTCATGCTCGTGCGCCCGCGCAACGCATTGCGCGGCAGCACGATGGTCGCGGTCGAGCCTTCATCCTTGACGCTGTCCATGCGCAGGTCGCCGCCCAGCAGCCGGCAGAAACTCAGAGAGGTCGAAAGACCCAGCCCGGTACCGCCGTATTTGGCCGAAATGCCTTCATTGGCCTGACGGAACGGTTCGAAAACATGGCCAAGCTCGTCGGGCGTCATGCCGATGCCGGTATCGGTCACCTTGAAGCAAACCCATTCCTCCACACCCTCTTCAGGTGATTCCAGCATCTCTTCGGCATAAGCACGACCAACGCCGTCAACACTCACGGTGATCTTGCCATTCTCCGTGAACTTCGCCGAATTGCCGATCAGGTTGACCAGAACCTGGCGCATGAAGGTCGGGTCGGTCTTCATAAATCCGATTTCGGGTGCGACATCGAGCACGAATGTGTTGTTCCGGTTGACGACCTGAGCTTCGACAATGGTCGCAACTTCCTGCATGAATCCGTCGGCCGCAATGGTCTGCAGGTCCGGCTCCATCATGCCTGATTCTATCTTCGACATGTCGAGAATCTGGTTGATGACCCCGGTCAGATGCCCGCACACGGTCCGGATCTTCTCGGTCTCCTCGACGACCTTGTCGAGCCCTGCTGCCGCCGCCAGATGCGACACCAGCCTAGCTTTGAGCACGATTGTGTTGAGCGGATTGCGCAGCTCGTGGTTCATCTTGGCCAGGAAGTTGGTCTTTGCCCGGCTGGCTTCTTCAGCGCGTTTAACAGCATTGCGCAGCTGATCGTTGGCCAGCGCAATCTCCTTGGTGCGCTCACGCACGTCCTCTTCGAGCTGTTCTCCGTGTTGCGCCAGCGCCCGGGTATTCTTGTGAACACTTTCGACCATCTGGTTGAACTGGTGAACCAGCTCGGCCATCTCGGCTGCGGGCCTGGTGCCGGAGAGTTCGATCTTGGTCGTGTAGTCCTCGGTCTGCGTGATGTGGCTCGTCGCCTGGACAAGCTGATCGAGGGGAACCACGACGAGCCGCCGGATGAAACCATGGGCGATCAGCGAAGCCACCACGATCCCGCCGAACAGGAGCAGCAACAGGGTCAGACTCTCTCCTGTGGTCAGCCCGATGCCCTTGCTGTCGGTCACGACATAGAGATGACCAACCAGTTCGCTGACACCGGCCTCATTGGTCAGATAGATGTCCTTGGAAACCAGTGCGAACTGATTGGCCAGGACCGGCGTGCCAGCATCGAAAGACTCGCCGTTGTGTACCGCTGAAATCCGATCGCTCAGCGCTTCGGCATAGCCGGCCGGGTCAAAGTCCAGCACGGCACCTTCAAGGGAGCGGCAGGCCGGTTCGGCCGCGTCGGGCGTGCGGCCGCATACCGCATGTTTGCTGTTGTGGCTGACCTTGCCATCAACAAAGGCACCAATCTCCACAGCATTGCTGAACACACTAAGGTAGCTGGGGAACATGTTGTTGTTGAGGTAATCGGCGTTGCCATCCTTGAGCGCCAGCGGCACGACCTGCGCAGCTAGCTCGATCATGCGGTTGGCCGTCTGTTCACGCTCCTTGTCAACCTGCACGTGCTGGATCACGAGAAACACCCCCGCACCGACAACAAGCAGCAACAGGGATGAAAAGAAAAACACGAGCAGCAGCCGTGTCCGCAACGTTGTCGTTCGCCTGGGCATCGGCGCTCCCTCAATTGCTCCGACCCTAGAGCAAATCGCTTATCACTGGAATCAATTTGCGGGTGAGACGTAACCCGGGAGTTCAGGCTGGCTCCCTGAGATCGAGCGCATGCCCAAGTTTGCGGGCAACCAACTTGCCGCCGTATGTAAACATGGTCCACTCTGGGGTAGTGTCGCCGGCTCAGGCAACCGCGTAGGCGCATGATTCCGGGTGTCGCATTGGCGTCTGTGCACCACTCCGGAGGATTATGCGTGCGTACCTGCGGGAATATCATCGAGTTGGACGAGGATGAATCCTCAGCACCCCGGCGCTGGCGCTGGTCCGCCGGCCAGCCTGCGCTGGTGCGCTTCGGCATACGCAGGTCCTGTGGCGAAGATGCCGGCGGCCTGCTCCGGTTTCGTTTCGGTTCAGGTGTCCACGACAGCGTTTCATGGCAGGTCGTCACAGCAGTTCCCGATTCTGTTTCGCTGGGTCCCCTGCATTCGCATTTTGCCTTCTTCCGCGCCAAGGTTCAGCCCCCCACCGGTGAGGCATCCTGCACCTATCAGCCCGGCTGGTCTGGCGCAGATGGCACCCAACATTGGGAGCCGTTGCAACGCCTCTTGGTCTTTTCCCGGCTGCCGACACAGATCGTGGACGTTACGGCAGAAGTCGTGGGCTACAGCGACGGCAGCCCGGTCACAGGGCCTCCCCCCGCACTTGCCATGCATCCCGTTGACGGAAACTGGCGAAGCAGGTTTGCCTACAACGCCATCATCGACCGGTTCGGTCAGGACGAGAGCGAACATAAACTGTTCAGCCTGGTGCCGACGGACCGGCGTGATACCCATCAGGCCCATGGCGGAACGCTCAACGGGGTCTGCGACAGGCTCGACTATCTCGCAGAGCTGGGCGTTGGCGTTCTCATGCTCAGCCCTGTCTATGTGAATGCTGCCAGCGGCTACCACGGCTATCACCCGATCGACCTGCTTGCCGTCGAACCCCGTCTGGGCACGATCGATGACCTACAGCGTTTGGTGTCGCAGGCGCACGGCCGTGACATCGCGGTGACACTCGACGTCAACGTCAACCACCTGGCGCCCCTGATCAACTGGCGCGTCGAGGATGACGGCTATCGCGGCGCCTTCCGTTTCGATGAAGGCGACGACGACAGCCTGCCGATCTATCCCGAAGAGCTGCGCCATATCGGCATGTTTCATCATCCCGGCCATGACGGCGATGAAGTCAGCGGACGCCTGTTCGGTTTCCTCGAAGACTGGCGCACCGAACTCGACCTCGTGCGCGATGCCCTGGTCAGGCACCTCAAGTTCTGGATTTCCCAGACCGATGTCGACGGCTTCCGCTACGATGCCGTGCGTCATGTCGAACTGGACTTCTGGCAAACCTGCGTTCCTGAAATCCGCCGTTATGCTCATGCAATCGGCAAGACCGGTTTCCGCCAGTACGGCGAACATTCCAGCGCCAATTCGGACACGGTCGGATCCTTCAGCAAGGGTGCCGGCTTCGAAGGCATGGTCGGGTATCCGCTCTATTACCGGTTCCGCGATCTGATTCAGGGCAAGGACGGTGCACTCCAGGCGTTGCGCAACGAGATCGAGCAGGCCTGCTTTGCCTATCGCGATTCCCGCGACAACCTGGCTTTCCTGGAAAACCACGATGTCGACCGCCTGCTCGGGCTTCTCGGCGACAGGCCCGAAGACAGCAAACAGGACTGTGCCATTGCCCTGCTCGCAGTGCTGCTCAGCGGCCCATGGACACCCTGCCTCTACTATGGCCAGGAGCAGGGTTTTGCCGGGCGCCTGATGCAGTGGCAAGCCGCCGACGGTCGCTGGATTACCGATGATGCCTATGTCCGTGAAGACATGGCAGCCAATCCCGACTGCACCTGGCGCCACGGCCCCCTGAACCAGCCGCGCCATGATGCTTTCGACGTGCAAAACCCGCTCTTTGCGGCGATCAGCGCGCTCGCCGGGCTGCGCCGGAACCTGGCGGCGCTAAGCCGCGGCAACTATCGCCCCCTGCCGGCTGAGTGGAACGACACTCTTGCTTTCATGATGGCAAGCGACAGGCAGACGGTCCTGGTTGCTGCCAATCCCTTTGGGGAACAGGACAAGAGCAGCATCACGGTGCCAAGCGCCGGGCCTGAGACTGGCGATGACACAAGCCGCGAACCCGTCCTGCATTTCCAGCATGGCGGCGTACGCATCGAGCAGACAGCGCAAACCATCACGCTCGAACTCGACCCCGGCAGCGCCTGCATCGTCGAGCTCCAGGAACGCTAGCGCGCCTGGCCCTTCCGGGGGCTACTGGATATCAACAAACAGATGTCGATAGTCAGCATTCTGTTCGACCAGCCCAGCATGGGGCGCACAACCGGCAAGGACTCTCTTGTGTAAGAAGATCACACGGTCGAAAGCCGGGAGATCACAATGGCGATGCGTTGCCGCAATCACCGTGAGGCCCCGACCACGGGCTGTGGCGAGCGCATCGGCGACAAGGCCACCATCGATGGCGTCAAACAGCTCATCAACCAGGATCAGGTGCGGCGCATTCGCCGATTGCGTCAGCGCCAGAAAACCTTCCCATGTGGTCGGACAGCCAAGAAGCTTCCTTGCCGTCGCATCGCCATAGTGTTCGGGCGGCACACCAAAGATCGCGATCGATCCTGCTGACGGCAGATCAACCCCGTTGATCAAACGCATCAACGAACTCTTGCCGGCACCAGAGCGGCCGACCAGAGCGACGCAATGGCCCTGAGCCACGGAGAAATTCACACCACCCAGGACAGCGGTTGCATCTCCAAGGACAAGCACCGCGTCCCGGGCCTGCACCGCTACGGCATTGTCCAATGCCGCCTCGACATGCCCGGGCCAGCGTTGTGGCGCCTCGAGCAGG
Organism: Rhodospirillaceae bacterium; assembly: GCA_018700655.1. GTDB lineage: Bacteria > Pseudomonadota > Alphaproteobacteria > SP197 > SP197 > SP197. The sequence continues at coordinate 6,891 of JABIUG010000347.1, forward strand.
TCGCGATACAGGGTCCGGCCCTCTTCGACATGAACCAGGTAACCGCTGGCATGCGACAGGGTGTAAACCGCCAGAAGGCACTGCCCGAAGGCGGCATAGGCCGCTGCGATCTCGCCCTCCGACAGCGCCCCGCCCGATGCCAGAAGCACAAGAAAGAAAAGCGCAGGTCCCCAGAAGGTCACGGCAAGGTCGATCGCCTGCTGAAGATCACGCAAGACCTGCGTACGCCTGCTGGCTGCAATGCGCAGGTCATGGAGAACCCGCCATTGTTTATGGACCCCAGTCCCGGTTTGCCGCGTTGTGATCGCGGACCGGGCATGGATCGCCGCCGCGACAAAGGCCGCCTCCCGGGTCTCGCAGGCAGCCGTTTCGCGCCGCCGGGTCACTTGCTGCCAGACAAGTAGAACGTGCCCCAGGCCCATAAGGCCCAGTGCTGCAAGGACGGTTACCCCGATCACTGGCTGCAGCCAGGCGAGATAAAACCCACTGGCAACGAACACGGCTGACGAGACGGTCACACCCAGCATGCCGGCCGTCAGGGCTTCGCGCGCGCGCTCGATTCCGAGCGCACGGGTGACGATGGTTGCCGGCGATCGTTGTCGATGGAATTCGAGAGGTGTCTTGGCCAGCACCATGACAAGGTCATCAAACAGCCCTTCACTCCATCCGATGAACAGATCCTGTAGCCGGCGTCCACGTCTGTATTCCAGCCAGGCGATCAGCCCGCCAAGCGCGACATAGAGCGCAGCAACACTACCGACCATCAGCAGAGATCGCGAAGGCACGGCCTGGTCGAGAAGCACATCAACTGACATCGGCACGACCAGCCCGATTTCATCGTCCTGACTGGTGCGCTGGGTTCGCTCGATCCTGAATGTCAGACTCGTCTGGTCCGGGGCCTCGCGCAAGCCGGAATTGGCGTACTCGCGACATCTGCATCGACTGCGATCAACAAGACGGC
>JABIUG010000004.1 GCA_018700655.1 Rhodospirillaceae bacterium
ACCTCCGACATGCATCCTTTCATTCATCCGCTGACTTCGGCGGTGGATCCCGTGTGGGAATCCAAAAGCGATTGGGAAATCTACAAGGGCATTGCGCGCACCTTCTCCGAGGTGGCGCCGGAGGTTCTTGGTGTGGAAGAGGATGTCGTCCTGACGCCGATCCTGCACGACACACCGGGCGAACTGGGCCAGGCGGTGGATGTGAAGGACTGGAAGCTGGGCGAGACTGATCCTGTTCCCGGTCGCACCATGCCCCAGATCGCCACGGTCGAGCGGGACTATCCCAACGTCTATCGCAAGTTCACCTCGCTCGGACCGCTGATGTCGTCGGCTGGCAATGGCGGCAAGGGGATCGCCTGGAAGACCGAACATGAGGTCGAGGCACTTGCCGATCTCAACGGGCGAACCACGGGCGAAGGCATGTTCGACGGTCTGCCCAGGATCGAGAGCGACATCGATGCGTCCGAAGTGATCCTGATGCTGGCACCCGAAACCAACGGCGAAGTCGCGGTGAAGGCCTGGCACGCGCTGGAGAAAATGACCGGGCGCGAACACGCTCATCTCGCCCTGCCCAAGAAAGACGAGAAGATCCGGTTCCGCGATGTCGTGGCGCAACCGCGCAAGATCATCTCGTCGCCGACCTGGTCAGGGATCGAATCCGAGAAGGTCTGCTACAACGCCGGTTACACCAACGTTCACGAACTGATCCCCTGGCGCACCCTGTCGGGGCGCCAGCAGCTCTATCAGGATCACCTCTGGATGCGCGCCTTCGGCGAGGCATTGTGTGTCTACCGGCCTCCGATCGACACCAAGACGGTCACCCCGGTGATCGAAGAAAAGGACAACGGCAACCCCCAGATTGTCCTGAACTTCATCACGCCCCATCAGAAATGGGGCATCCATTCGACCTATACCGACAACTTGCTGATGCTGACGCTCTCGCGTGGCGGGCCGATCGTCTGGTTGAGCGAGACCGATGCGGCCTCTGCAGGGATTGTCGATAACGACTGGGTTGAAGCCTACAACTCCAACGGTGCGCTGGTTGCCCGCGCCGTCGTCTCCCAGCGCGTCAAGCAGGGCATGATCATGATGTATCACGCCCAGGAGAAGATCGTGAACGTGCCGGGCTCGGAAGTGACGGGCCAGCGCGGCGGCATCCACAACTCGGTCACGCGCACCGTGCTGAAGCCGACCCATATGATCGGTGGCTACGCCCAGCAGTCCTATGGCTTCAACTACTACGGCACGGTCGGCTCGAACCGTGACGAGTTCGTCATCGTGCGGCGCATGGACAAGGTCGATTGGCTTGAGGGTCCCGCTGTTGCCGCCAAGGAGGCCGCAGAATGAAGATTCGCGCACAAATCGGCAAAGTCCTGAACCTCGACAAATGCATCGGGTGCCACACCTGTTCGGTGACCTGCAAGAACGTGTGGACCAGCCGCGAGGGCATGGAATACGCATGGTTCAACAACGTCGAGACCAAACCCGGCATCGGTTATCCCAAGGAATGGGAAAACCAGAAGCGCTGGAACGGCGGCTGGATGACGACCCGTTCAGGCAAGCTGCAACCGCGTATGGGAGCAAAGTGGCGGGTGCTGGCCAAGATTTTCGCCAACCCGGACCTGCCCGAAATCGACGACTACTACGAACCCTTCACCTTCGACTACGAACACCTGCAGACGGCGCCCGAATCAAAGGCCATGCCGACCGCGCGACCGCGCTCGCTGATCTCGGGCGAGCGTATGGAAAAGATCGAGTGGGGCCCCAACTGGGAGGAAATCCTGGGCGGCGAGTTCTCCAAGCGCTCCAAGGATGTCAATTTCGAAGGCGTTCAGAAGGATATCTATGGGCAGTTTGAAAACACCTTCATGATGTATCTGCCCAGGCTTTGTGAGCACTGCCTGAACCCGACCTGTGTCGCTTCCTGTCCTTCGGGGGCGATTTACAAGCGTGAGGAAGACCGCATCGTCCTGATCGATCAGGAAAAGTGTCGCGGCTGGCGCATGTGCATCTCTGGCTGCCCCTACAAGAAGATCTATTACAACTGGAACTCGGGTAAATCCGAGAAGTGCACCTTCTGTTATCCGCGCATCGAGGCCGGACAGCCGACGGTGTGTTCGGAAACCTGTGTCGGCCGTATCCGTTATCTCGGTGTCCTGCTCTATGACGCAGACCGCATTGAGGAAGCAGCGTCGGCGCCCGAGGAGCAGGATCTCTATCAGTCGCAGCTCGACATCTTCCTCGACCCGCACGATCCCGAAATTCAGGCCCAGGCGCGCCGCGATGGTGTGCCCGAGGCCTGGCTTGAAGCGGCGAAACGTTCACCGGTCTGGAAAATGGCGATGGACTGGAAGATCGCGTTCCCGCTGCACCCGGAATACCGCACCCTGCCGATGGTCTGGTACGTGCCGCCGCTTTCGCCGATCAAATCGGCTGCGGAAGCCGGCAAGATCGGGCTCGATGGCGAAATGCCCGATGTGCGTTCCCTGCGCATTCCGCTGCGTTATCTGGCGAACCTCCTGACCGCAGGCAAGGAAGAACCGGTCGCACTGGGGCTCGAACGCATGCTTGCCATGCGCGGCTACATGCGGGCAAAGACCGTGGATGGCGTGATCGACGAGGGCATCGCCCAACGGGTCGGCATGACCGGAGCCCAGATCGAGGACATGTACCAGATCATGGCAATCGCCAATTACGAGGATCGGTTTGTCATCCCAACGGCCCACCGCGAAACCGATGACGACGCGTTTGAATTGCGCGGCAGCTGCGGCTTCAGCTTCGGCAATGGCTGTTCCGGCGGTTCATCGGGAACAGGCCTTTTCGGCACGCCCAAGCGCGAACGTATCAAGGCACCCGGGGAGACGGTCTGATGGCACGCACATTCAAGGTTCTCTCGCTTCTGCTGACCTATCCAGACGAGGCGATTGTCGACGCCGCTCCTGCGATGGCCGAAGCACTGGAAACCGACCCCCTGTTGAAAGGGCACCAGCGCAAGGCAGTGGGGGAATTGATCAGCGAGCTTGCGTCACGCGATCTCTATGATCTTCAGGAGCGTTACGTCACGCTCTTTGACCGCACGCGTTCGCTCTCGCTTCATCTCTTCGAACACATCCATGGCGAGAGCCGGGATCGCGGTCAGGCGCTGGTCGATCTGCAGAAACTCTATGACAGCCACGGATTGGTTGTGGCCGCCAACGAGTTACCCGACTTCCTGCCGCTG
>JABIUG010000348.1 GCA_018700655.1 Rhodospirillaceae bacterium
CTGGTCCGCCGCAGTGCCGGTCTCGATGCCGGCGTGATTGTCCTCATGACATGCGACAATGCCCGGTTCGTCGTTGCATCCAAGGTCGGGGGTGTCGTGCTGTGTGTCGATCACAGAGCAGGCCATGGGGGAACAAACACGCCGTTTCCCGGCTGGTTCAGCCAGTTGGAGACCGGTCTGGAACGTGACGGTGCACTGGCGATCATGGCCATTGCACTGGCGATCGAGCGGGCAAGGTCCATCCATGGCCCCGTGGTTGCCGATGTGATGGGGACGGCAAGCCTGATGACCCCCTCCGGGCCTGTCAGGATAGAAAGCGGCTACAACACCGCTGCTTCCCTTGCCGTCTTCAGCGTGACCGATCAGGGCTTCATTCCGTTCCGGTCAACCGATCCCCTGGGTCTTTCCGGCATCGAATGACACCGGACCGCGAGCCTTCCCTGCATGACCGGAAAAACAACGCTCGTCTGTGTCAGGGACGCCCGGATATGCGCAGGCATGTCATCGGGGCCTTCCGCATCATGCTCAAATTGTGACCCTTCCGGACCGAGGCGCGCGAAGAACGCCTCGAGATTTCGTTTGGTGCCGTCCTTGGCGCTGGCGCCCATTTTTGGCTTGAAGGGCATCAGTCTGATCGATGGCGGCACAGTGCCTGAAGATCTACGGCCGCGCCAATCTGGTTTTTTGTGATGTCGGTAGGGCAGATCTCACGGATTGATGGCCGAACACGCGATTCTTCTCTAGCGCCGGCTCATCTGGGCAATATCGCGATCCATCTGGTTGCGCAGCGCCAGGCGGGCCGAAATGCCCGAAGTTCGCGGCAATTGCACGAAATCACGCTGTTCTTCGCTGGGAACTGCCGCGCTTCGGGTCATCCGGAAGAGCGCGAAACCGCCAAGGGCAAAGATCGCCGCTGCCGGAAACCAGAAATAGCCGGCCGGGCCAAGGAACTGCATGGCGCCACCGGCGATGGCAGGGCCGGCCATGCCGCCGATCCCGTTGGCCAAGAGCAAGCCGCTTGAGGCGGCAACCATCTGCTTGGGCTGGAGGTGATCGTTGGTATGGGCAACCGCCAGCGAATAGAGCGGCATCGTAAGACCGCCGACTACCGCCACTGCGCACATTTGCGCAACGGGTGATGGTGCGATGGCGATGGCGGCGATGGACGCGCTGACGCCGCCGACAAGGGCGACGCCGGTCAGGATCAGCCTGCGGTCATAACGATCGCTCAGACGCCCGATCGGCCAGACCAGAATGGTCCCACCGACGATCGAAGCGGCTGTGAAGATTGAGATGTCTTCGATGTCCATGCCGATCGATCGGCCATAAACCGCAGCGAGCCAGACCAGGGCGCCTGCCGTTGCACCGTTGATCAGGGCGCCGGCGACACCCAGAGGCGAGATCGAATAGAGCTTGCGCAGGCTGAACCGCTCCTGCTCCTCGAACTTCGGCGCTGAATACGTCGTCAACGCAACCGGAACCAAGCCAACCGAGACCAGAACAGAGGCCAGAATGAAAAGGTCATAGCCGGTGGTTCGCCCGAGATTAAGCAACAGAGGCCCGGTCGCCATCGCGCCGGTCATGACCATCATGTAGATCGAAAGCAGCTGGCCGCGATTCTCGTTGGTTGAACGATCGTTTATCCAGCTCTCGGCAACGATAAAGAGGCCGATGTAACAGAAGCCCGTAAGGACGCGCAGGGCGCTCCAGACGATCGGCTCGACAAAGACCGCATGCATAAGGGCGATTGCCGAGGCGATTGAGGCCAGGGCGCCAAAGACGCGAATGTGACCGACACGGCTGATCAATCGTGGCGTCACCACCGACCCCAGGACAAATCCCGCGTAGTAGCTCGACATCACGACGCCGGTCATCAGCGCGGAGAAATCCTCGACCGAAGCGCGCACACCAAGAAGTGAGCCTTGCAGGCCGCTTCCCATCATCAACAGTGAGATTCCGACGAGCAGAGCCCAGACCGACACAATTGCAGCGAACATGATCGTACTCCAAGCCCAAGCGGCGCGCGCGTATGCAGGAAAATGCAACGCGAATCCACTACTACTTGCACCTTGATCCCGACCCTTGGTCCAGATGATTCAAGGCGACAGGGATGTCAGCGGCACAGGCAGCCATGCCGTTGCTCAATCGGGCTTCGTGCATTGATGGTTTGTGCCCTTAGGATGGGGTTCCGATGATGCAATGGCGAGCGCACGTGTCATGACTGAAGCCTCGATTGCCGCGATTCATATGTTCGACGGCCCAAACATCGATCTGCCGACGGCGTCAGTGCGCCTTACCGTGCGTCCCGATCTCCTTCCCCCTGTGGGGAGTGTGGATCGCGCGGCGGTGCTCGCGATCCTTGAGATGCATGTCCTGCGGCGCGGTTCCGGCCGGTTGAGTCCCGAAATCGAGGCGATGTTCGGCGCTGCGCAAGAGGCTGATCTGGCTTCCTGGGTCAGTGCGTTGGCTATCGAACTGCAGCGCCTGTTCGATGAGGATGTCGCGCATTGGAAGGTTGGGCGGCCGAGGCCAAACGGGAACCTGGTTGTTTGTTACGCCTATGAGAACCGAGACATCGGGAGTTGGGCCGGTCCGGCGGCCTGTGATCTTCTTGTTATGGCGGCTGTCGGGGGCGGTGGGACCGATGGCGAACTGCCGCGCGGTTTGCGCCGCTTCCTTCAAGTTACTCAAGCGCGCTGCCGCGATGACCTGATGGTCGTGTTGCTTCGTGAGATCAAACGACGGGGCATACCCTATCGGCGCCTCGTCGATTCCGGCCGGACGCGGCGGCTCCTGCAGTTGGGCCATGGCGTCCATCAGCGTCAGGCCAATGGCACGGTGACCGATCGCAGCAGTGCGGTCGCAAACATTGTCACGGCGAGCAAACACCAGACTCTGCGCATGCTTGATCGCGTCGGTGTACCGGTACCGCGACAGAGGATGGTAACGAGCAATGCGGCTGCGAAGAGCGTTGCAGAGGTGTTTGGCTACCCGTTGGTGGTCAAACCGGACCGGGGCACCGGCGGAATCGGGATCACAGCGGGCGTTGCTGACGAGGCAGAGCTGTTTGACGCTATCGCGCGAGCCCGGCCCTTTGCCGAAGCTGTTGCGGTGGAAGAGTTCATCGAAGGTGAGGATCGCCGCCTGATGATGTGCGATGGCAAGATGGTGGCCGCCACGCAGCGCCTTCGTGCACAGGTCGTGGGCGATGGGCGTCAATCCATTCGGAGTTTAATCGAAGAGGTCAACGCCGACCCGAGAAGGGGAGAAAAAGGCGTTTCCATACTGACTCGGCTGGAGATCGACGCCGCGATGCTTGCCGTGCTGACCGCACAAGGCATCACGCCCGATGACGTCCCTGCACGTGATCAAAGAGTGCTGCTGCGCACGACGGCAAACCTGAAATCCGGTGGGCAACCCGTCGACGTGACCGATCAGGTGCACCCCGACAATCGTTTGATGGCCGAAGTCACTGCCGATGCCATCGGGCTTGATATCTGCGGGGTCGATTTTGTCACGACCGACATATCGCGTTCCTGGCGTGAGATCCGATCCGCCGTGGTCGAGGTCAACCTATCGGCCTCGGTTGCCATGTACGATTTCATCGACGGTGATCGGCACGGTGTTGTGCGCAAGGCAATCGAGGTTTTTTTCCCGCAGGGAAGTGATGGCCGCATTCCGCTGCTTGTGGTTGCGGCAGGGCATGCTGAGCGTGCCCTCGCGGTGGCACGTTGTGCCGCCGACCGCTTTGTCATGCTTGGCAAGAAAGTGGCGTTGAGCGATGGGCAAGACGTCTGGCTGGACGAACACGTCTGCAGGAACGGCTGCGAAACGGTGGCCGAAGCAGCCGAGATGTTGTTGGCACATCCCCATAGCGAGGTAGCAATCCTGGCGCTTGATGCCCCGGTGTTGCTGAAGTCGGGCCTTCCCTGGCCTGATTGTGACCTGGCTGTTTTGGACCCCGATGGCCTCGACGGTCGCTCTCTGGAGGTCCTGGGCGTGCTCGCCCGTGCGGCGCGACGGGGTGTGCTGAAGGTCGGATCAGAAGAGAACGGGCCTTCGCTCCTGGGTGGCCTCGAAGTTTCGTGTCACGTTCACCTGCCCATGGTTGATGGGGCTGATGCGCCCGATGAACTGGGCCACGCGATCGAGACGATCATGGCGATGGAGCCGCACACCCAAGCTGAAGAAGATTGATTCATATCCCGACGATGGTGTCGCCGCCGTTGGGGCTGATGCACTGGCCGGTGATGAAGCTTGCCTGATCGGATGCCAGAAACACCACGGCATGGCACATCTCTTCGGGCTGCGCCCAGCGGCCCATCGGGATGAGTTTGGCGCGATCATCGATGTAGTCCTGGCCCTTGGTGATCGTCATGTCGGTCAACACACAGCCTGGCGCGACGGCATTGACCCGGATGTTGTGGGGCGCAAATTCTTTGGCCCATGCCTTTGTCAGGCCGAGCAGGGCGGCCTTGGCCCCGCAATAGGGTGAATCCAGATGATGCCCGGTCATGCCCCAGATCGAGGCGATGTTGACGATTGCGCCGGAACCGCGTGCTTTCATGCCTGGAATGACGGCCTGGGTGGCAAAGAACGAACCCTTCACGTGGACATCGAAGGTGCGTTGAAAGTCGGCTTCGCTGGTCTCTTCCAGGAATCCGCCGCCGCCGATCCCGGCATTGTTCACCAGAATGTCGATCCGGCCGAAATGTTCCTCCGCCTCGGCGAATTTTGCCTGCGTCGCTTTGACGTCGGTGACATCGCTGACGATGGTGAAGACTTCGCCGCCCGCCGCACGGATTTGCTCGGTGCCATCGGCGGCAAGATCGCCGTCGATGTCCTGGATCACGATCGCCGCACCCTCGGCGGCCATCAGCAGCGCATCGGTCAGGCCCATGCCACGGCCAGAGCCGGTGATCAGGGCAACCTTGCCTTCAAGCAGTTTCGTCATGTCGAGATCCCTTTGCAGATCATTGCATCACCGAGCCGCCGGTCGCCAGCACGGTCTCGCCGGTGATGAAACGGTTGGCCGGTGAAGCAAGGTAGGCGACGGTTTCAGCGATGTCGGAAGGTTCGGCGGCGTAACCGACGGGGATCTTCGGGATGGCTTTGGCGAGCCAGCCCTGGCTTTTGGCCCGTTCCGTCGCAACCGCGCCGGGGCTGACGCCGTTGACCATGATGCCCTTGGGCGCAAGTTCCTCGGCAAAGGTACGGATTACGCTCAACAGCGCTGCCTTCGACGCGGCGTAATGCGGCATCGAGAGTTTCGGGACATAGGCATCGCAGGTCACGATCGAAACCATGCGCCCGTACCCGGCCTCGATCATCGGATCCATGAAGGCGCGGCAGGTGAGAAAGACGCTCAGTGTGTTGATGTCGAACACGCGGCGCCAGGACTCGACTGTGATTTCCTGAATCGTCTCAGCGGGATAGACACCGGCATTGTTGGCCAGAACATCGACCCGGCCGGAGCCCGATAGGACGGCATCACGCGCCGCGAGCACGCTGGCTTCGTCGGTGACATCGGTGCCATGGCCATGGGCGCGCTCACCCAGCCGCCCGGCGGCGTCCTTGGCAGCGGCCTCGTCGATGTCGAGAATCCAGACGGTTGCGCCCGCCTTGTGAAGGCGTTCGGCAATGGCAAAGCCGATCCCCTGCGCCGCTCCTGTTACTACGGCGACCTGCCCGTCGAACTGATTCTTGTCCAAGACCGAACTCTCCATGTGCTGTCCGCGCGATAGTTGCGTGGTGTTTTGTCCGGGTCAAACCGGGCTTCGTGTTTCTTTCCCCTCTCCCGCTCGCGGGAGACGGAGGGACCCGACGCGTCAGGGTGCTTCAGGCGCTCCCGCTCACCCTGCTGCGACCAGGTCCGGCCCTTGGCCGGACAAGTCTCCGCACCCTCTTCCCGTCGGGGCGAGGGAATTTTCGCCAAACCTCCAGCGATCAGCGCAGGAAGTAGGTGCGGGCCAGGGGAACTTTCGTGGCTGCGGCGGTGGTGGCGAGTTCGCCGTCAGCAAAGACTTCGAAGGTCTGGGGATCGACCTTGATCTCGGGCAAGGCATCGTTCCTGACCATGTCGACTTTGGAGAGCTTGCGCGTGCCTTTGACCGCTACCATGGGTTTGGCGACATCCCAGCGCCCGGCGATATCGGCATCGATCGCGCTTTCGTGGACAAAGATGGCAGAGAGTGTGTTGGGCGCACTGCCCAGAGCTGGCCAGCTTTCGGAATAGATCGTCGGCTCGGTGTTGTGGAGCGAACCGGAGGAATCGCCCTGCGGGCTACAGATCTGGGCGCCGCCCTTGATCACCTGGCTTGCCTTGACGCCGAAGAAGGCCGGGTTCCAAAGCACGATGTCAGCCATCTTGCCGATTTCCAGGCTGCCGACATGATCGGCGATGCCGAAGGTGATCGCCGGATTGATCGTGGTCTTGGCGAGGTAACGCAGGATGCGTGCGTTGTCGGCATTGTCGAAGGGCTCTTCGGCGAGCGGGCCGCGCTCGTCCTTCATCTTGGAAGCCAGGCGCCACATGCCCGCGATCACGTCCATGACCCGGCCCATGCCCTCAGCGTCGGAACCCGCCATGGAGATTGCGCCGAGATCATGCAACACGTCTTCGGCGGCCATCGATTGCGGGCGCAGACGGCTTTCGGCAAATGCCACGTCCTCGGGGATGTCGCCGCGCAGGGTGTGGCACAGCATCATCATGTCCATGTGTTCGCCCAGAGCGTTCTGGGTGAACGGGTTGGTCGGCGAGGTCGACGACGGCAGGCAATGGGCCTCGCCGTTGCAGCGGATGATGTCGGGCGCATGTCCGCCGCCGGCACCTTCGGTGTGGTACATGTGTATCGTGCGGCCAGCGATCGCTTCCATGGTCGATTCATAGAAACCGGCCTCGTTCATCGAATCGGTGTGAAGCTGGACCTGGAAGTCGTATTCGTCGGCGACCGAGAGACAGGTGTCGAGCACTGCGGGCATCGCGCCCAGATCCTCGTGGATCTTTACGCCGATCACGCCCGAGGAAAGCTGCTCGACGATCGCATCAGCACTGTTGGCGCCACCCCGGCTGAACAGGCCGAAGTTGAGCGGGAAGGCCTCAAGCGCCTTCAACATTTTGGCGTTGGCCCAATCGCCGCCACTGTCGATCGACCAGCAACCGGGGAAACTGCCACCGATGATGGTGGTGAGACCCGAAGAGAGCGCATGGCGCATCTCGTTAGGCTGACCGTAATGGGAATGGACGTCGATCCCGCCTGGTGTGGCGATCATGCCCTGTCCGCTCAAATGTTTGGTGCCGGGCCCGATCGTCATGCCCGGTGAGACACCAGCCATGACAGCAGGATTGCCGGCCTTGCCGATCGCACAAATACGTCCGTCGCGGATCCCGATGTCGCACTTCCTGATGCCCTGGACCGGGCACATCATCACGACATTCGAGAGCACGACCTCGAGCGCGCCGCCGGCCAGCAGGGCGCTGCCGTCGATACCGTTGCCGTCACGCAGGGTCTTGCCGACCCCGGTGATCGATTCCTCGCCTGGAATGATGCTGTCGGATTCGACCCTGGCGAGCAGGCTGGTGTCGCCCATTCGGATGCGGTCGCCGGTGGTGGGGCCGAACATGTCGGCGTAACGCTGGCGTGTCATCGTGGCCATGGTTCAGGCTCCCTTGAAACCGCGTGTGTGGGCGCGTTCCAGCGCGGCGGCCTTGACTGCGGGGTCGTGAACCGAACCCTCCGTCAGGCGGTTGAGGCCGGTGATCTCGCCTGTGCCCGCAATCTGGGTGAGGGTGATTTCCTTTGATTCGCCGGGGTTGAACCGCGCCGTTGCACCGGCGGGCAGGTCGAGGCGAAAACCGAAGGCGCCGGCGCGGTCGAACTCGAGTTTCCTGTTGGCCTCGAAGAAGTGGTAGTGGCTCGAGACATGGACCGGCCGGTCGCCGGTGTTGAGCACTGTCAGCTTGGCCTTTTCGGACCCGGCGTTGAGTTCGATCTCGCCGTCCTCGACCAGAACCGCGCCGGGCGCCATGCCTTTTTCACGTGCCAGCTTGCCTGGGCGGATCGGCTGCCAGACGGTGACGGTCTTGGCGCCATCCTCGAACATCGCTTCGACCGAGAGCAGGCCCAGGAGTTCGGGCACATCGGGCAGGACATCATCGCTGGTGAGTACGGTTACGACAAAACTCATGACATCGTCGAGCGACTGGCCGTCGCGCGCCGCCTCCAGGGCTTCGTCGCAGAGCAGGGCCTGGGCTTCGGGCAGGTTGAGCCTGAGCCCGCGCGCCCGGCGCTTGCGTGCCAGTTCGGCGGCTGTGTGGAGAGTCAGCCGGTCGAGTTC
>JABIUG010000040.1 GCA_018700655.1 Rhodospirillaceae bacterium
GCAGCCAGCCGAGGCTGTACTGGAATCCGACCGAGGCGACCGGTTCACTTGTGTCGTTGACCCCGGTGCCGTGGAGCAAGGCGCTGGTGTAGACCAGCAGGGAGCCGGCCGGCATCACGACCGGAACGAAGTCGCTCTCGGTGGGTTCGCGTTCATGGGTCCAGTGCTGGCTGCCCGGCACGATCGAAAGACCGCCATTGTCCGACGTGAAGGCATCGATCGCCCAGACCGCCTGGATCTGCGTGATCGGACAGGGATGACGGAAGGGATAAAGCCCGACATCACGGTGGACCCGCTGCGGCTCGCAGCCTGGATCAAGCGCAGTCGCACCGGTGAAGTTGAGCTGATAGTGCGCACAGGTCGGCAGCAACAAATGATCGGCCAGCGCCAGGACAAGTGGATGAAGCGCCAGGGCCTGGGCGGTCTGCGAGCGGCTGAAGAGCGCTCCCAGCCGGCGCGTTCCGCCTTCTGGCGAACCTGATGCCAGCGCCGCCTCGATCTCGGCAGCCGTCTGGACCGTCAGTTCGCGCTCAAGACCTTCGACAACCACATGGCCATGTGCCAGCAACGCCTGCCCCAGCGCATCGGGATCGGCCGGGACGGAACCTGCCATCGCGGCGCCCTAGTCGATGCCGTGGAGGTCGCGCCAGTTGACCGGGTGCACGACGATGACCGCCTTGGCGTACTCGGCGCGGTAGATCATCCAGCTTCCGTTGGGCAGCCAGATGCCGTCGCCGGGCTCCATGTCGAACGTGCCCTCTTTGGTCTCGAGGTTCAGCTTGCCTTCGAGGATGTAGATGTACTCGTCATAAACGACGGTCCATTCCATCTCGCAGTTCTCGAAGGTGCCCACCGAAGCACCGAAGGTCTCGCTCTCGTTCTTGGAAACATCGCGCGCCACCGTGATCTTGCCCGGCGGCCCGCCGATCTGCTCGAATTCTCGGCTATCTGCCTTGACGTAACGGATGCCGGACATGGCGTCGTCTCCTTGTTCAGGTTTCTGTGTTGGGTTGGCGCGACATGGCGGCAACGCACTCGCCTTCCCGCTCTGGCGTGGACACGGCTTCAACATTGCCGACCCGGATGAGTTCAATGTTGGCGGACCGCGCATCAAGCTCGGCGCGTGACCGCCTGCCCAGCCCGTCATATCCCGGCGCAAAGACGCGGTGGGGGTCGTCGCCGTTGTGGAAGCCCAGATAGGGCCCGCCATAGTCATAGCCGATCAGCCTGCGCAGACGCTCAGGATAGTCCTTGGCGATTTCGGGCGGATTGGCGAGATACTGGTTCTCCTCCTGGCGCAGCCAACTCAGGGCGTACTGCAGGGCCAGCCCGGTGCGCATCGTGTTGGAGTGGTTGTCACCGCCGCCATGCCAGGTGCCGCCCAGATAGAGCAGCACGGATCCCGAAGGCATGGCCGCATTCACCACTTCATCGGGGAACGGCGCGCGCTCGTGCTCCCACAGATGGCTGCCGGGCACTATCTGGGTGGCGCCATTTTCCGCCGTGAAATCCGAGAGCGCCCACATCGCCGGCATGATCGTCGGCGGGCAGGGATGGAGAAACGGATAGATCAGGCCGTCACGGTGTAACTGCTGGGCCGTGGCGCCGGGTTCCAGATGCATGATGCCGGTAAAGTTGAGTTGGTAATTGCTGGCATGGGGAAGCAGCGTGGCGTCACACAGGGCCATGATAACAGGGTGGATCGCCAGTTCACGGGCGGCAGGCGAACGCGTAAAAATACGGCCCAGCCGTTTGGTGCGCGGCCCCAGGAACTCGTCATAACCAAACGGTGCGGCCTCGATATCGCCTGCCAGTTCGGCCCGGACCTTCGCAGCCTGATCGACCGCCAACCCCTCGATAATGAGATAACCCTGCTCCATCAGCGCGGCATGGAGCCGTTCGGATGACGTGTCGGGAGTGTGGATGTCGAGGGTGGGCATCGGTCTTGGTGTCTCAGTTCATGTCCGCGACGGTGTTGTATCTGTTGCCTTCATCAATCTCCGACTCCGGCGGTGTCGGCACAGCTTCGATGTCGCCCCAGCGAAAGCGCTGCAGTTTCGACGCGGCATCGTTCAGTTCGGGATAGCTGTGGCAACGACCGCTCAGCGGGGTGTCTTCGATCAGACGGTGGGGATCATCGCCGTGGACGAAGCCGTTGAAGGGGCCGCCAAATTCGTAACCGCACAACCGTGCCAGCCGGTCGGGCAGGGTCCTGGCGAGTTCGGGGGGCACCGCGAGATGGAGGTTCTCTTCCTGGCGCAACCAGCCCAGGCTGTACTGCACGGAAATTCCTGTGCGTTTGGTGTTCGAGATATTGGCGCCGCCGCCGTGAACCACACCACCCAGATAGATCAGGATCGAACCCGCCGGCATCTCGGCATAGAGGATTTCGTCCGGGCGCGCCTTGCGACCATGTTCCCACCGATGACTGCCGGGCACGACCTGGGTCCCGCCATTTGCCTTGGTGAAATCCGTCCCGGCCCACATGGTCGCCAGGATCGTCGTCGGGCTGGGGTGGCGGAAGGGGTACATGTCTGCGTCGCGGTGGACTTCCTGGGCCTCCACGCCGGGTTCCAGATGCATGATGCCGGTGTAGTTCACCTGGTAGTTCACGCAGTTGGGCCGGAGGAAACGGTCACACAATGCCATCACGGTGTCGTCGATGATGAGTTGATGTGCCGCGTCGGACTTGCCGACCAGACCCTCGACATTCTTGGCAAACTCGCCGTGGAAGTTGCCGGGCCCGAACGGCGCGCCCTCGATATGGGTTTCGAGTTCGTCCCTGGCGCGCGCAACGAGATCGGTCGCCAGGTTCTCGATGACGACGCAGCCGTCTGCCTCGACAATCGCTTCAATCGCATCGATCGGGGTATCGGCATCAACCCGTTGCAACGCCATGTCGCAGTCTCCCTGTTGGAACCTGCCTTATTCTATGATAGGTCCGGTCCCGCACGCCATGGGACATCTTCATTCCCGCGGAACATGGCCCTATGATGCGTCTGGTTGTTCTTGGGGAGCAAGACGATAATTCTGCAAGATAAGCTTGATGCGGGCGACGTCATTGTGCTGGACGGGGCGACCGGCACCGAGATTGCCCGCATGGGCGGCATGATGAACGATGCCGCCTGGTGCGCCGTCGCCAACAAGACCCATCCAGATATCGTGCGTGGCGTGCATGAGGAATATATCCGTGCCGGTGCCGATGTCGTCATCGCCAACACCTTCGCGACCTGCCGCCATGTTCTGGCCAAGGCAGGCCTTGCCGACGAGACCGTGGCGATCAACAAACGCGCGGTCGAGCTGGCACGTCAGGCGCGCGACAATGTCGCTGCCAGCAGGCCAGTGGCCGTGGCCGGCTCCATGTCGAACATGGCTGCCTGGATCGATGGCACGGTGAGCCCCGATCCTGCATTTTTCCCCACACTCGAACAGGAAGCTGCCAACCAGCGCGAGATGGCCGATGCCCTGGCCGAAGCCGGCGCCGATTTTCTGATTCTCGAAATGATGAGCAAGCTTGACCGCGCGACGCTCTGCATGGAAGCCGCCGTTGCAACCGGCCTGCCGGTCTGGGTCGGGATCAGCTGCAGCCAGTTGCCCGACGGCACGATGATCGGCTGGGACATGACCGTGGAGGAAAAGGGCAGGCTCGCGCCGGATCACAAAGGCAGCCAGGCACTGCCGCTGGAAGAACTCATCGATACGCTCAAGGCGATCGGCGGCGATGTCTTCGGCATCATGCACAGCTCGATCGAGGCGACCACGCCCGGCCTCGAAGTGTTGTTTGACCGATGGGACGGCCCGGTGATGGCCTATCCCGAAACCATCCATCACAACGCCCAGACCGTGCCCGTGAAGGATTTCGCCGGCGCCTGCCGCGGCTGGGTCGACTCCGGCGTCCAGATCATCGGCGGTTGCTGCGGCACGACCATCGAACACATCCGCGCCATGGTCGATGAGTTGCCTGCAGAGGTCGGGCCACGCAAGGCGGCTTGAGGATTGTTTTATCCTAAGGCGCGAAAGCCAGGCGTGCGGAGCACGCGCCCGGCGATTGAGGGAACATCAAACAAAAAACGGAGTGAGTTCCGGCGCCTGAGGTTAAACAAACAAAACCTCAGCCCTTGCCCTGAACCAGGTCGGCGTCGAGCGAAACGCGCGGGCGTTCGAGAGGTTCATAGTCGGTCACCCTGAGGCGGTTGGCTGCGCGGTCGCGCTCCAGCAACCATGGCGGGCCGAGATCGCCGGGGCCGTCGCCCGCGGTGCCGTTCAGCACGTCGTTGGGATGTTTGTGGTCAACAAATCCCAGGTTCACGGTGGCCAGGTCGTAACCCATCAATTCCTGAAGTTCCCTGGGAAATGTCCGGGCCAGTTCCGGCGGGCAGGCCATGTACTGGTTCTCCTCCTGGCGCAGCCAGCCCAGTGCATACTGCAGGGCACAGCCTGTTCGCGGGCCGTTCGAGCGGTTGGCACCGCCGGCATGGAAGACGCTGCCGTTGTAGAGCAGCATCGAACCGGCCGGCATGACGGCCTGGACGACGTCGCCCTCTTGTGGCACGCGGCCCTCTTCCCAGAGGTGGCTGCCCGGCACCAGCCAGGTCGCGCCGTTCTCCTTCGTGAAATCGTTCACCGCCCACATGGTCGCGCAGATCGTCGGCGGCGACGGGTTCTGGAACGGCTAAAGCGCGGCATCACGGTGCACGACCTGTGCTTCTTCGCCAGGCAGCAGATGCATGACGCCGGTGTAGTTGAGCTGGAAGCGGGCGCAGAAGGCGCCCAGCACGGACTCGACCAGTTCGAGCAGAAGTGGATGGAGCACCATCGCACGGGTTTCTTCACAGCGCGCCAGAAGACAACCGAAACGCACCGTCCTGGCACCCATGAACGCTTCATGACTGCCCGGTGTCATCGCGATCCGGGGCTCCAGTTCGGCCCGCAACCGCGCCAGACCACTTGCATCGAGCATGTCATGGATGATCGCGTAACCCTGCACCTGGATCGATGCGGCAATGTCCTTTACGGCGGCGGAGGCCGGGAACGTGTTGAGTTCAGGCATGGTCGGATCCTCTGATACTAGGGACGGTCGAACGGCGCAAGAAGCTCATGACGGGCGCGGCCGACCGCTTTGGTGCTGTCGACATGAAGCCGGTTGATTGCGTTGTCGGCGGCCATCAGTTCGGGCGCACCGATCGGGCGCGGACCCGCCTTAGGCGGACCGTCCAGAACATCACGGGGATGTCGACTGGCCTTCGATCGACGGCCGCGAGCTGCAGCTGATCGACCTGGCCACTCACAGCGGCGGCTTGCCCCGCGAGATCGACCACCCACAGGGGCCACCCGAGGACCCGTTCCTCTACAAGACACTGGAAGCCTACAAGGCGAACCTTGATGCGGGCCCGCTGATGTTCAAGCCGGGCACCGGGATCTCATATTCCAATTTCGGCTTCGACCTTCTGGCCCAGGCACTGTCCGGTGCGGCCGGCCTTATGAAGAACTCCTGCTCGAACGGGTACTTGAACCCGCTGACATGACCTCGACCGGCTTCGAGCTCACACCCGAGCAAAAAGAACGCGCCATGCAGGGCCATTTCATCGACGGATCGGCGATGCCCCATGTTCCCACCGGCAGGGTGGTCGTGGGTTCCAGCGGCCTCTACACCACGGCCAACGATATGCTGGCCTGGTTCACCTGGCACATGAACCAAAACGATCAGGTTGGCGCCGAGACCCGTCTGATCGATCACGCGACCGATCTGCGGCGCGACGCCATGGACGTCGTGTTCGGCATGAATGAGCCCGGTTTCATGGACGGCATGGCCCTGGGCTGGGTCGTGATGGATGCCGAGGAAAGCCGCCGCATGATCCTGCAGAAGGCCGGAGGCATGCAGGGCATGCTGGTCTATCTCACCTTCGCACCGGCCCATAACATCGGCGTCTATGTCGCAATCAACGAGTACGACTTCAACGCGGGACCGGCGGTGAACATTGCAGCCAACGAGTTGATCGGAATGTTGACCGCGCAGTAACGCGCACCACGCCGCGACAGCGCATCAAAGCAGATCGCGCCCTAGTCGGTCGGCAGAACGCCGGGCGGCGGCGGCACCGCTTCGACCTTGAGCCAATGGACCCGCTCGCGATACGCCTTCTCGAGTGCGGGATCGCTGCGGTAGCCCGGCTCATCGCCGGGCTCCTCCAGCAGAACATGGGGGTTCTGGCCGTTCACCGCACCCATGAACGGCGCGCCGAAGTCATAGCCGATCAGGCGCTGCAGGGCTTCGGGCAGTTCGCTGGCCTTTTCGACCGGCAGGGTCAGGAACTGGTTTTCCTGCTGGCGCAACCAGCCAAGCGAGAAGTTGAGCGCCACCGCGGTGCGCGGCTGGTCGGTCGTGTTGGCGCCAGCGCCATGGATGATGTTGTGGCCATAGATGATCGCCGAGCCCGCCGGCATCTCGGCTGCCACGATTTCATTTGCCGTGGGCTGGCGCTCCTCCTCCCAGAGATGGCTGCCCGGCACAATCCGCGTTGCGCCGTTTCCGGCGGTAAAATCGGTCACCGCCCAGAGCGAACCCTGTTGCGTGACCGGTCCGGGATTGCGGAAGGGATAAAAGAAAGCGTCGCGGTGCAGCGCCTGTGCGGTCTCGCCCGGCAACAGGTGCATCGTCCCGGTATAGGTGACGTGATAACGCGCGCACCATGGCAGCAGGATGTGGTCGGCGGCACCGGTGAGGACCGGGTGCAGGACCATCTTGCGCGTCGTCGGCGCACGCATGAAGAGGTTGTTGAAGCGTTTCGTTCTGGCGCCCAGGAATGTGGTCTCGCCGGCCTTCTGCGCGGCAAATTGCGGTTCCAACTCGGCCCGCAGGCAGCAAAGGTCCCCCCCATCGATCATGTTCTCGACGATGGCGTAACCATGTTCATCAATCGCCCTGCCGACCTCTTCCCCGTCCGTCGACCGGGCATCGAACCGCGCCAGCTCCACCATGCAAACACTCCGGAAAAACCGCTGCGATCCTAGAACCTATTCGACGGCTATGCACAGATGGATCGCTGGGCCTATGGTGTCGGCAACGGCGGCTCGGCCCCAACCTCAGTGTCATCCCGGCCGAGCGAAGCAAGAGCCGGGACCCAGACAGGCTGGCGCCTGCCGCTCGAGGTCCCGGATCGGCGGTCCGATGGACCTTGTCCGGGATGACACGTTTTGGGTGTGACCATGACCAGCGACACTGTGCTTTACGACTCCAGCGATTTCATCGCGACGATCACGCTCAACCGGCCAGACAAGCTCAATGCGTTGAGCCACGAACTGGGCGATGCCCTGCGTCAGGCCTGGCTCGACTTCGAGGCATCCGATGACCGTGTCGCTGTTCTGACCGGTTCGGGGCGCGCCTTCACAGCCGGGGCCGATCTCGATGGCGGCGGCGACATGTGGTCGATCACGCCGGGCGTCGGCGTCAAGCTGACCAAACCTGTGATCGCGGCGGTCAACGGCCTCACCGTTGGCGGCGGCCTCTGCCTCGTGCAGATGGCCGACATGGCGGTCGCGGCCGAAAGCGCCTGGATCAGTTACCCCGAAGCCAAGATCGGCTTCACCGGCGGCATCATCGCCTCACTGGTCTCGCGGATGCCCCACAAGGCCGCGATGGAACTGCTCATGACCGGCGAAAAGATGAGCGCCCAGCGCGCCTATGAACTGGGTTTCTTCAACAAGGTCGTGCCCGATGCCGATCTGATGAGCGAAACCCGCAGCCTTGCCCAAAAGGTCGCGGCCAATGCCCCGCTGGTGATCGCCGCGCTCAAACAGCTCGCCGATGAAGTGATGCCCAGGGGCCCGATGGAAGGTGCCGGCTGGGCCCGCCGCATGGTCGAAGCGACCTTTGCCAGCAACGACCTGCAGGAGGGGCTCGCCTCGTTTCGCGAGAGACGAACGCCGACCTTCAAGGGCGACTAAGGCCCGAAACCTCCGTATCGGCGACAAACAGCAGGCACTCGGCACCCCACGCCTTACGACGCCCGGCAGCGCGCATGCCGATCTTTTCGGCGACGCGGACCGAGGCGGTGTTGGGGGCCTGGACAACAGCGACAATGCGGTGGAGCCCGGCGGTTTCCAGCCCGTGGCGCAACAGGGTTGCCGCCGCCTCACTGGCATAACCCCGGCCCCATGACGCGCGGGCAAAACGCCAGCTGATCTCGATGTCGGGCTCCCAGCCCGGCAGCGGGCGGATCGTGACCCAGCCCAGAAAACCATCCGGTGCCGCGCGCAGAAACACGCTCCAGGTGCCCAGCCCCGGCCCGAAGTCCTCGTCAAAGCGCGTTTTCACATAAGCCCGGTGCGCTTCGGGCTCGGGCACTGTGCCGTCGCTGATGTAACGCATAACCTCAGCATCACCATCCATCGCCAGGATGGCTTCGAGATCACCTGGCGCACTCTGACGCAGGGTCAGGCGTTCGGTGCTAAGGACGGGCAGGCGCGTTGTCATCAAGGCGACCGCAAGCCGCTATGCCCCTACTCGGCGGCTTGCCGGTTGGGGTCGAAGATGGTGTTCTCGCGGCCATCGACATGCATGCCGTCCTCGCCGTAATAGCGCTTCTGATTTTCAACCAGCGGGCGGGCCGGCTGACCCTTGAGCCAGAGGCGCAGCAACATGCGGCGCTTCTCGATCTCTTCCCAGTCCTCGAACCCGGTACGCGAATGGAGCGTGGTGTAGTTGTTGATGAAACTCGCCCAGCCCGGCTCCAGCCGATAGCGGAACTGGATGTCCTCGCGCTCGGCGATCTCGCCGAACAGGGTCAACGCCTCGGCTTCTTTCTCGCCCAGCGGTTTGCCCAGTTCCTCGGCCGCCATATGGATGAACTCGCGCAGGAAGATGCACGAGAGCCTGCCGCCGGCATGGCCGAAGACTGGGACGTCGTAACTGGTGACGACACCTTCGCCCGGCGGCTGTTCGCCGAACCAGTGGTAGCGGTAGCCATGAAACAGCGGTTCCAGAAGGTCGGGCCTGGTGGCGGCAATCTCGTTGTAGATCGCGACCGAACTCGCCAGCCTGCTTTGCCCGCCCGATTTGGCCTGACGGATGCAGAGCAGCCCGACGATATCGTCGGAATCGGTGTGGAGGTTAAGCTCCTTGGCGCTGCGATAACCGCGCTCCTGGGTGCCCGGCTTGGAAACATCGGTGACGTATCCCAGCCGGTCGCCCATCGGGCTCTGGCTGACGCCACGGCCGAAATAGGTGCCCATCGCCCAGTAGGCAAGTGCCAGTTCCTCGTCCGACATTTCCTCGATCGGCCAGCCGCGCACCAGCAGCACACCACGGCCATCCATCAGTTCATGATGGAGATCGTTGAGATCGCCCTCGATCTCGGGCATCGCGGTTTCATCGGGCGTCAGTTCCTGGAGGCCGTGTCCGGCCGCCCTGGCGCGGGCCACAACGCCACGCAAGGCATCGCGATGGTGTTCGGTCATGTCGAAGGAAACGTCATCGGGCCCCTTGAAGTCGCTGCCCTTCCAGGCGCTGGGATGATCGATGATGTCGCGGAAGATCTCTGTCATGGCGTGTTCTCCTAGCCCCGATTATGCGCCCGGAGCGTGGCGGAATCCAAGCGGCAACATGCGGGGTTGTCAGGCCTTTCCATCGCCATGAATCAGGATCGGCGAAGCGAAACCTTCTGCTTGCGAGACGGCAAGGACGGCATGGCCGCCTTTGCCGGCAAGGGGCGTCATGGTCCCGTCCAGAAGGTCGACCCGTGTCGCCGACCCTGCATCCAGGGGCACTGTGATCTCAGATACGCCGGCGTCTGGCAGCGCAAGTACGATTTTACCCGCGCCTGACTGCATCACGACATAACGGCCACCGTCACAGGCATCCCCGTGCCCCGGTTTGAGCGGACCCGTGACGCTGTCCAACGCCGCGTTGAGATGCCGCACGACATGAAGCGGAGGACGCGGGTTGAACCGGCGGTCGAGCACCCCGGCCCGCGGGAAGTAACCGCGGTCGAAATCGATCAAGGTGTCGGCATAGACCGTGACATTGTCGAATGCCGCGGCCGCGGCCATCGCTTCGGCAATGCGGCCGGCGCTGACATGTTCATTGTCAAATCCGACAGCCGGGTTGGGCCCCGTCATGCGCAGGTGAACGGAAGCCGAGACACCAAGCTCGGTTGCGATCTCGCTGGCGCGGCTCACGGTCGCCCAGACCGGCATCTCCATGGTCATCCGGAAGACCAGCCCGGAAAGCGCACCGGAAAGCTCGGGGCGTTCGAGCAGGGAGGCCATCTGGTCCCGGTCGTTGGCCAGAAAACCCTGGTTGATCGCGTGATAGTACTTGCCCGCCTCGGCGCGCTGTTCATCGATCGAGCGCAGGCGAGAGAGATAAACCGGCAGATCGACCGCACGGGCCGCTTCACCCACCTGCGCGATGTCGCGCTCCAGCGTTTCAAAGTTGAGCCCGATCTCCCAGGCGTCGAGCACATCCTGATGGCGCTCGATCAGCGCACGGTGGTGGCGTTTTGGAGCGCCGAAGGTGAAGAGCGTGAAGCGGTGGCCGTGTTCGCGCAGCACGGCGAGACGTTCAACACGTTCGGGCACCAGCAGGTCCCGCATGGGAATGCGCACACGGGCCACGCCCATCTCCCAGAGCGCCATCAGCGGATAGTCGTTGCGCACTTCCTTGCGGTCGAACTCGTCGAGCCCGCCGGTGGGGGGGATCTCGACGGTCTCCATCCAGTTCTGGCGCATGTCGAAGCCGAAATCGTGGTGCCTGTTGAGGCGCGGATGAACCGGCTCGACGCGGGCGGGTGCCGACGGTTCCGCCGATCCCTCTTCAGCGACGGCGCCATTGGTGCGCACGACCTCGCAGACATGCCCACCCCTGTGCACATGAACCACGAAGTAGCCGAGTTTGGGTTTGTCGTTGCGCCCGTATTCGGCATCAGCCTCGGGCGCGACACGATGCATCTCGCTGTAGTCCAGGCGCACAAAGGCGGTCGAGGGCAGCAGGTAACAATCGGTGACGCCGTGACGAAAGAACCAGAAATTGTGGACGTGACCGATAAACAGGGCCTCGACGGCGAACTCTTCGAGCAGACCAAGCAGCCAGCTGCGGCCCGGCTCGCCGATGTTGTCGTAGTTTTCTTCTTCGTCGGGCCGGGTGAAATAGGGCGGGTAGTGGCTGTGAAAAAAAATGCGTTGGCCACGATTGGCCGCCAAATCGGCTTCCAGCCAGGCGCGCTGCTTTTCCTCTTCGGCAAAGCCTGAGTTGATGATCTGCGCGTTGATGATGACGACATGGCAGCCGTCGTGGTCGAACGACTGGTATTGCGGGCCGAAATGCTGGTCCCACAGCGCCAGGTGATCCTCGTGAACGCGCGCGGCCGGCGCCCAGTCGTTGGGTTTGTCGCCGACATCGTGGTTGCCGGGCGTGAGATAGAGCGGGTGGTGCAAACCGGCGACGCCCTCGTGGAAACAGGCCGCCGCGCGGGCATAAAGGTCCGGGATGGCGGGCAAGGGGTGCACGAGGTCACCGACATTGACGACGAAGGCGAGATCGCGGCCGTTGAGATCACGGATGACGTGACGTATGCGCCGGTTGGCCAGCCGGTTGGACTCATAGGGTGAATTGCAGTCGTCCTCGCCCTGGTTGACGTGGGTGTCGGTGATCACGCCGAAACTGAAGAGACGGGGGCCAAGCCCGTCGCGAGTTGCGGTCTCGTCGGTCATGGCGTCTTCCCTGTCTGCTCTGGCGATAAGCGGGGAGACTAAATCGGATCGTGAGAAGTTTGCACCACTCGTGGTGTAACCTTTTTTGCGTGAATTCGATCTGGTTCATAGAGGTAGAGCAGATTCACGCGTTAAACCTGTATCGCAAGCGATCCAGACTTAACGCGATCTGCCCTACGCGCGCGACAACAGCACGGGAAGAGGCCGGGTTACCGGCAGGCACCAGACGTCAGTTCGCCAGCGCCGGATCCTTGTAGGCGCGCATCAGGGCGTCTTCGTATCGCGCAACGCCGGGATGGCGGGGCCGGGGCGGGTGGCTGCCGTACCACAACCGATAAAGCAGACGGCGGTTGGCCGGATCATCGGGCAGCTCAAAGGCGGTGCGGGCATGGAGCATCGAGAGGTTGTCGAAAATCAGCGCTTCACCCGGCTGCATCGCGAATTCCAGCGCCACGCCGGGTCGGTTGGCGACCTGGCGGACAAGCTCGATTGCCCTGATCTCGCCGCCGGTGAGTTCCCGGCCCGTCGCTTCGGCGGCTTCGAGCATGAACGACTGGATGTAGACGCCCTGGACACGTCCGGCATGTTCGACCAGCACGGGCACGTCGAAGTCGCTTGCCGGTCTGGTCGCCTCGGGCGGCACCTCGTCATACCAGGCATAGGGAAAACCACGCTGGAGCAAGGTTAGGGCAGCTGGGTTTTCCCTGGCGATGATGGCATGCACCGCCGCCTGGCTCACGATCCGGCTCAGGCCTCCCGCGGCGCTTTGACGCACACACAACAGCGCCACGGTGTCGGCATGGTCGGTGTGGTAGTTGAGCTCCTTGGACTTGGTGTAGCCGCGCCAGTCGCGCCCGTCGTCGACATACTCGACCCGACCCATCAGGTCGCCCCAGCCGCTCTGGGAACGCAAGCGGCCGAGCTGTGCAGTCGCAAGATGCCAGCCGACAGCAGTCTCATCGTCGGAGAGCTCTCCGACCGGCATGCCGCGCAACACGACTAGTCCGCAGCCCTCGGCGACTTCAGCATCGATCGCCGCCATGGTTTGCGCCAGTTCCGGCAGGGCGACATCGACACCCCACAGATCGGCCACGGTTTTGCCCTCACCGGCAATCCGGCGCGCGGCATCGACAATGGCGTCACGTTCGACGGCATTGAGATCGACCGCAAAAGCATCCGGACCTCCGACCTCTTCGCCAGTCCATGCACTGGCTCCTTCGATGCAGTCAGGCGTCATGTCAGACCCTCGAGTTCATTGCGGTGTGGGGCTGGCGTTCGCCGTGGTCCCAGGCGCCATACCAGGCCTCGATATGGGGCAGCAGTTCCTGCGCCAGCGCATGGTCTTCCTGCGGGAACGCCTCCGCGGCCATGACACCGGCCAGCTCGGCAACCGCTTCGTCAAGGTTGAAGCGGGTCGGCTTGCCGTCATGCAGGACCCATTCGCCGGCAACCATGACATCGCTGACGTCCCCGCCTTTGGCCTTGTAGAGCACGAGATCGCGGCCCGAGACTTCCGGTGCGATCCAGGGATGGCTGGCTGCCGTCAGGTCGACCAGAACGAGATCAGCAGCGTAACCCGGCGCCAGACGGCCAAGCTTGCCGTCCTTCCTCATCAACTTCGCCCCGCCCTGGGTGGCGCAGCGCAGGATATCGGCCGGTTCAGGGGCAGGCTCGTGATAGCTCGGCGTGCGCGCCAGGCGCAAGGCCAGGCGCATCTCGGCAAACATGTCCTCATCATCGTTGATCGTGGTCGAATCCATGCCGATCGCCGTGGTGACACCGGCCTCCAGGAAGGCGTTGAGCGGCGCGATCCCGGCGCGCAGACGCAGGTTGCTCGAGGGGTTGTGCGAAACCGCCGTGCCGGTACCAGCCATCACCGCGATCTCGGCATCGTTCATCCAGACACCATGGGCGATCGAAAATCGCGGGCTGGTGAGGCCGATGTCGTGAAGGTGGAGCAGCATCGCGCGACCGGCGAATTTCGGACCCTGGAGTTTCTCGTAGAACGATTCCGAGACATGGGTCTGGATGTTGACGTCATGGCGTTCGGCGGCTTCGCCGATCATCTCGAAGAACCGGTCGGTGATCCAGGGCGGCCCGGCCGGGCCATACCAGACATCGACCCGTTCATCGTCGCGCCAGCCGCCGATCAGGTCTTCCATCAGCTCGATATAGGCCTCCGGCGTGACATGATCATCCGACACCATGGAATGGGCGCGTGCGCGCGCCGCGAGATCGTCGGGCAGGGCCGCGAGAAAGTCCTCGTCGCAACTGCCGGGACCGACACCAAGAAAGCCCTGGTCCTTGATCCCCGGAGCGAAGCCACAGCGGATACCGATCTCGTCATAGGCGGCAAGCGCGCTCGCACAGTCCTCGGCGACCGCACGCTGATTTCCCGTGGGCGAATAAAGATCGACCACGGCGGTGACACCGCTCTGCAACAAACGCGTCGCCGAAAGCAGGATATCGAGGCGCGTCGGTGTCGGGCGCATCAGCCAGAGCGCCTTCAGCCAGCTTTCGAGCAGCATGTCGGGCCCGCCATGCTGGACATGACTCGCGGCCCCGCTGTGATGGTGCGCGTTGATCAGGCCGGGCATGACGGCGTAGCGCTCACCGCCGAAGATTCCGGCCTCGGGATGCTGGGCAGCCAGTTCGTCGAAGCTGCCGAGCGCGGCGATCCTGCCGCCTTCAACCAGGACCGCGCCGTTGTCGATTACGGCGCCATCTGCATCGGGAATGACCCAGCGTCCATGCACCAGCATCGTCATCAGCTCACCTCCGCAATTCCTTGCCTCAGGCTAGAACGGATTGGTGCCGGTGAACAAACCATCGCTGGAGCGTCAGTCCGCCTCGGGGTGGCGCTGCTGATGGCCGTTCACCAGATCGTCGAGCGCATTCCCGGCAGTTTCAGCCATAAGGCTGAGCCCGAGCACATGACGCGCGGCGTTCAGGCGCTGGTCCTGCGAACAGGCATGCCAGTTATCGATGGCACTCTTGCGCCCGTCCTGGCAGCCGATGAATCCGGCATCGAGTTTGTCTACATTTTCGGTGGTGGCGCCGGCAACGACCCGGTCATGACCGCTGTTGCCCTTGTTCGAGATACACTAGGCAACATCCTCCTGAAGATGTTTTGTGTTGCAACTCTCCGCCACTGCGGACGCCGTCGCGGCGCATAGCACAACAAACCCAAGAACAAACGCTTTCATGGTCGTCTCCTCCATCCCCATCAGCCAGGCAAGTCTAGCCGGATTCACGCGGTGTGTTTTTGTTTGTTTGTATAGCCTCAGGCGCCGGGCGCGTGCGGCTAAACAAACAACCCCAACCGGACTCGCCTTCCCGCCCATCCTTTGAAACACTCACCGCCACACACCACAGGAGAAGACCATGGGCGCATTTGATTATCCAGACTGGGAAACCTTCATGAAAACCAGCTTCGCGGCAGGCCGGGAGTTTCCCATGGTCGCGCCCGAAACGCCGAGTTTCATGTCCCAACCCATCGCCAAGACTGCAGCGGATCTGGAAGGAGCCGATGTCGTCATCATCGGCGCGCCTTATGTCGCGGCCGAGGACGGCAAGTACGCCGGTGTTCCGATGGAAGACTGGATCGCCGCGCCCAAACGTGTACGCCAGCAATCGGCGCGATATCCCGGCGGTTACATCCAGGATTTTGATCTCGACCTCTTCGAGCACATCAAGATGGTCGATTACGGCGATGCCGATATCCCGCCCGAGGTCATGTTCAACCAGACGCCTGAACTGATTCTCCAGGCCCAGGCCGCAGTCGAGGCCAAGTGCAACGATGCGATCAAGGCCGGGGCCGTGCCCGTGGTGATCGGCCAGAACAGCCCTTGCGGCAGCTTTGCCATCGCCAAGGCCTGTTCGGAAAATGTCGACGGCATGGTCGGCTGCGTCAGTCTCGATACACATTGGGATGCCCATCACCTGGATCATCTGACCGGTGACCCGCGCATTGCCGGAGCATCGTCGTGGAAACACAAGATGTACGAGTTCCTCGACAACATGCACCCGCGCCATCTGGTCGAGATCGGCGAACGCGGCATGCTCGAAGACAAGGATATCATCCGCCGTTACCTGAAAGACGGCGCGCGTTTCATCAGCTCCTGGGAGCTGAGGAGTGGTCTGGGCATCGAAGGCTGCGTCAAGGAACTCGACCGCGCCTGGGACGGCACAGATGGCGTCTATGCCCATTTCGACATGGACGTGATGGGCGGTGCCGGACCCGCACCGGGCGACATCCTGGGCGAACTGGTCGAACCGATCGCACTCTCCGACTACGAGTGCATCCGCCTCGCCCATGAGGTCGGACAGCGTGGCCTGACCGGCTTCAGTTTCATCTGCATTCCCCCGGGTAGCGCCGCGGTCTACCGCGTGATCGTCTCGATCATCGTTTATCTCGCGGCCGGCCTCGCCCTGAAGAAACTGGGCAAGGGTGCGTGAGGTAGAGTGGTTTTTTTGTTCCCTCAGGCGCCGGGCGCGTGCTCCGCACGCTTGGCTTCCGCGCCTTTGGCGCGCCGGTGCCGTCGCACCGGTCGGCGGCCGCTTCGCTCTCGCCGCCGAACGCAAACACTGACGATGGTGGTGATAGCGGGAGGCCCGAATAGGGCCAACGGCAAGCGACTGCGAGCCCGCGCCAACGGCGCGTTAGCCAAACGAGCGGAGCGAGTGCCGGCGCCTGAGGCTCAAAAAAATGACCTGGCCTAACCGTCTCCATGGCGTGTTGCGCGCCGCCGACGTCACCCGGGTCAACCATGTACCCGACGCCGGGCATGCGGTGCTGATCGACCTGTGCGAGACCGACCCCAACATCACGACCAATGTGCTGACGACCGAGGAAGAAGGCCTCGCGATCGCCGCCGGCGCCTGGCTGGGTGGTGCACGCAGCGCGCTGCTGCTGCAGTCGAGCGGCGTCGGCAACACGGTCAACATGCTCTCGCTTTCCACGCTGGGGCGCTTTCCCCTGCTGATGCTGGTGACCATGCGTGGCGAATGGGCGGAGTTCAATCCATGGCAGGTCCCCATGGGCCAGGCGACCGGGCCGGTGCTGGAAGCCATGGGCATCACGGTCTTTTGCGCCGAAACCCCCGATGACCTCGTGGAGACCGTGGAAGCCGCCGCGGCCCTTGCCTTCAACGCGGATCAGCAGGTTGCCGTGCTGATCTCCCAGCGGCTGTTGGGAACGAAGACATGGTAAACACGGGAACCCTCGACCGGCGCGAAGCCGTCGCCACACTGCTTGCCGATCGCAGCGACATGCTGGTGGTCGCCGGCCTGGGATCACCGGCCTATGACCTCCACGCCGCGGGTGACCATGACGCCAACTTCTATCTCTGGGGCGCGATGGGTGGCGCCGCACTGATCGGCCTTGGACTGGCGCAGGCCCAGCCCGAACGCCCGGTGCTGGTCCTGACCGGCGACGGCGAACAACTCATGGGCCTGGGTGGCCTCGCGACCATCGGGATCGCCGCGCCCGCAAACCTCACCGTGGTCGTGATCGACAACGGCCATTTCGGCGAGACCGGCATGCAGGAAAGCCATACCGGCAAGGGCCTGGAACTGGCGCAGATTGCCTCTGCCTGCGGTTTCACTGAAACCTCCGTCATCACCGACATGGACGGGGTCGAGGCCCTGCGCACCACCTTGCGCAAGCCGGGCAAGGGGCCGCGTCTCCATAGCCTCAAGGTGCGCGCCGAAACCATCGCCCGCTCGCTACCGCCACGCGACGCAGTCTTTCTCAAGAACCGCTTTCGCGCTGTGTTGGGGCTATCGGTGTCGTGAAACATCCCAGGCGACCCTAAAGACAAGCCTGACGCTGGTGCCGGTGCATGGGTCGCCGAATCAAGTTCGACGATGACAACGTGGGAGATTGCAAACGCCCCACCCTCTTACCGTCATGGCCCGGCTTGACCGGGCCATCCATCCCGTGGCCCTGATGTCACGCCCCGGGCGTCGTTTGTAGCTGGTCCTCCGGCATGAGTCGC
>JABIUG010000349.1 GCA_018700655.1 Rhodospirillaceae bacterium
ACGCACAGGCTTCTGGGTGACGCACAAACTGACGCACAGAATGTGCCTCTTGACGGTGGCTCACTGCCACCTAGAGTGGCTGTCTTGCTCACATATCAGTGAGTTAGTGCAGGAGGTGGTGCCCTGGTGCAGAACCACGAAGCCATCGGTGTAGTTGCTGTCGAGCATCTGCTTGACCGTCATCGTCGCACCGTTCTTGTCGGGGAACTCGATGTCGTCGAGATACAGCGACTGCACGGGCAATTCGGTCACCTCACCATCACCCGACCAGACATTCCCGGTCGGCAGCATGCGGCGCAGGTTGCGAAAGGCCCAGCGGTTGAAGGGGCCTTCCTGCATGTTGGCCAGAGTAACCTGCTCGTCGCCAGCAGCCGGAAAAGTGCGCATCAGGCGCGGTGTCTCGTTCACGGTGTTCCCCAATACTTTCGTTGGAAGCTAACACGGCTCCGGGCGCATCGGCACCCGACTCGCACTGCCCGGCAACGCTGGCGTATGATCGGCCAAACCCGCCCGGAGCGACCATGCGCGCCAACGCCCTGCCGACCCACAACGATGCCCTGGCCGAACTCGCCGAATTGCTGGGCGACCGCTTTTCGACCGGCGAAGCGATACGCGAACAGCATTCCCATGACGAAAGCTGGCATCACGCCGAACTCCCCCATGCCGTGGTGTTTCCCGAAACGACGGAGGAAGTCGCCCAGGTCGTGACGATCTGCGCGCGCCATGGCACACCCGTGATTCCGTTCGGCACCGGCACCTCGCTCGAAGGTCAGGTCGTGGCGGTCGAGGGTGGCGTTTCGGTCGACATGATGCGCATGAACCGTGTGATCGAGGTCAACGCCGAAGATCTCGACGCCACGGTCGAGGCCGGCGTCACGCGCAAGCAGCTCAACGAGTATCTGCGCGACCAGGGCCTCTTTTTCCCGGTCGACCCCGGCGCCGACGCCTCGCTTGGCGGCATGGCGGCAACGCGCTCGTCAGGCACCAATGCGGTGCGCTACGGCACCATGCGCGAGGCCGTTCTCTCGCTCACCGTGGTCACGGCCGACGGGCGTATCGTGAGAACCGCCCAGCGTGCCCGGAAATCCTCGGCCGGATACGACCTCACGTGTCTCTTTGTCGGTTCTGAAGGCACGCTGGGCGTCATCACCGAAGTGACCGTGCGCCTGTTCGGCATTCCAGAGGCGATCAGCGCGGCAACGGTTTCCTTCAGCGACATCGGCGCGGCCGTCGATGCCGTGATCATGACGATCCAGAGCGGTATCCCCATGGCCCGGATCGAACTGCTCGACGAACTCCAGGTCGAGGCCATCAACGCCTATTCCAAGCTCGACAATCCGGTTGCCCCGACGCTGTTCCTGGAGTTTCACGGCACCCAGGCCGGGGTTGCCGAACAGGCCGAACTGGTCGGAGGGATCTGTAGCGAATTCGGCGCCGGCGACTTCCGCTGGACGAGCAACCACGAAGAACGCAACAAACTCTGGCAGGCGCGTCACGATGCCGCATGGGCATCCAAGGCGCTGCGGCCGGGCTGTTCGATGTGGGTCACCGATGTCTGCGTCCCGATCTCGCGGCTGGCCGAATGTATCGTCGAGACAAAGAAAGACCTGGAAACGACCGATATTCCCGCTCCCCTGGTCGGCCATGTCGGTGACGGCAACTTCCATCTCGCCTTCCTGCTCGACCGCGATGATCCCGCCGAACTGGCCGAAGCCGAACGGATCAACGATCGTCTGGTCAATCGCGCCCTTGCCATGGGCGGCACCTGTACCGGCGAACACGGCGTCGGCCTTGGCAAGATGAAGTTCCTCCAGGCCGAACACGGCGAAGCCGTCAGCCTGATGCGCCAGCTCAAGGCCGCGTTCGATCCCCAGGGCATCATGAACCCCGGGAAGATCGTTGCGGTCTGAGTTGCCTTGCAGAGATGCAGAAGTTGTTCGCATTTGGCGTCTAACAGAACACAACACACGTGCCCACCGAGACTCGAGATGAACGCGCTCGCCGAGATCAGCCTTTACATCATCGCAACAGGCGGAGCGGTCATCGTGCTCTACGCCTACCTCAGTCAGCACCCTAGCTGGCGTGGCCAGCGCGTTCTGCAACGTGCATTGGACCTACAGCCGATGGCAGATCGTCGAGGTATTTCACTCGAACAGATGAGGCTGGAGGAGCAGGCGCATCGCCACTGGACCATGCGCTGGTTCCACAATATGCCTTGGTTCGGAGCGTCAATGATGGCCTTTGGTGTTCTTCTTCTGACACTTGCCTGGTGGCTTTGAGCCTTCAACCCTTACTGCAGGAGCCTCCACCCAGAACGCAGAACTTGGCGCAGTGGGGGTGGTTGAGTTTCACGGCGCCGGCGGCCTGGGCCAGGGTTTCGCCCATTTCGAACTGGGTATCGTAGGGCAGCAGCGTGCAGGCGATGACGGCGGGTTTATCGGCACCCTTGCGTTTCACGACCATGCGCGAGGAAGCACACATCACACCGGCGGGATCGACATCGAGGATGTCCCAGCACGCGGTGGTGATTTCAGGCACCTCTGCCTTCTCGTCCATTTCCGGGAACAGGACCATCTGCAACGGGTCTTCGGCATCGACCTTCAGACCCAGATCGGCGATGAACGCGCGATAACCCTCACGCAGCTTCGCCGCGTCTTCATTCCAGTAGGTTCTCCCTGCCAGATGTACGGTGAAACGATGCTCGGCGAGCCAGCGCAAGCCCTTGATCATGGGATCCCACGAGCGCGCGCCCCGCTCCATCTGGTGGCGCAGCTTGGTGTAGTGGTCAACCGAGACGCGCAGGGTGAGGCGTTCCGGGTAACGCACCTGGAGGTCAAGCAGGCCATCAGCGCATTTCATCATTGGGCGCATGGCATTGGTCAGGATCATGACGCGGAAACCCCGGACGAGTGCGTCTTCGGCCATCGTCATGAAATCGGGATTCACAAAGGGCTCGCCGCCGGTAAAGCCGATCTCCTCAGTACCCAGGCCATCACGTTCGATCTCGTCGAGATAAGCGGCCACTTCGGCTGCCGTGATGTAGACCAGCCGGTCGTTTCTGGGGCTGGATTCAATGTAACAGGCCGCGCAGGTCAGGTTGCACAGCGTGCCGGTGTTGATCCACAGCGTCGAAAGTTGCTTGAGATCGACATAAGCGCGCTGCTCGCCCTTTGCCGTGATGTTGGGATCAACAAACTTGCCGTCCGTACGGATGGTCAACATATCTGCCTGCATACAACAGCCCCTTACTGATGCCGGGAACATGGTGGCACCCCAGGTCCGTGGCAAATCACATCCGCGGAACCTGCCGTGAATGATTGCATGGCGGCAACGGCTGGACCATGGTTTGCTGATCGCAAGGAGCCCTGATGATGCCCGCGACAGAACTCGAGATTTCTCCGGTTACACCGACCATCGGCGCCATGGTTCACGGCGTTGATCTCGGCAAACCGCTCGACGAAGAAACTCAGCAGGCCCTGCACAACGCCTGGATGGAACATCTGGTCCTGTTTTTCCGTGACCAGACGCTCGACCCCGCATCACTGCAAACGCTGGGCCGGGGGTTCGGTCCACTCCATGTCCATCCCCAGGGCGACATGGCGGATTTCGAGGGCATCCTGAAGATTTATGCGGACCGCAACTCCAAAACCTATGCCGGGCGCAAATGGCATTCAGATGTGACCTGCGATCTTGAACCGCCACTGGCCAGCATCCTCCACATGCACGAGGTTCCCTCAGCCGGTGGCGATACCCTGTTCGCCAATATGTTTGCTGCTTATGACGCCCTCTCCCAACCGATGCGCGCATTCCTCGACGGGCTTAGCGCCATGCACGCCAGCGAGCACAATTTCGCCGGTTATTACGGCACGACAACCCGGGAAACCCGTGATGGCGAGTATCCGGCCACGATCCACCCCGTTATCGCCGCCCATCCCGTGACCGGCCGCAAGGCGCTTTACGTCAACGAAATCTTCACGACCCATATCGTCGACCTGGAGCCTTCAGAAAGCCGCTCCCTGCTCGACTTTCTCTACCAACACATCAACCAGCCGCGCTTCCAGTGCCGGTTCCAGTGGGAGTCCGGTTCCGTCGCCATGTGGGACAACCGTTCGACCCAACACCTGGCGATGTTTGATTACTGGCCCGAAACCCGCGCCGGCCATCGTGTGACGATCAAGGGCGAGCGACCAAAGGCAGGATGAAAGCGGTTCTTATGGACCGAACATTCGACTAGTGTCGGCGCGCCGGGATGGGACAAACGACATGGAGGCAGGGCAATGACGTCGAGTGAAGAAGAGACCGCGACGCCGGAGCCGGCAGCAATGCCGGAACCCCAGCCGGCCGAGACGGCCAAACCGCCCAAAGAGCGCAATCCCGGCAAGACCGTGGCGATTGCCCTGTTCGGGCTGGCGACCCTGCTTTTCGTCTATCACCTCTTTGCCGATCGCATCACGCCGTATTCCTCGGCCGGATATCTCCGGACCTATCTGGTCGCGATCGCGCCGGAAGTCAGCGGCACCGTGATGGAGGTCTTCGTCCGAGACAATTCCAGGGTCGAAGAAGGCCAGATCCTGTTCCAGCTCGACACCGCCGATTACGAAATCGCGGTCGCTGCCGCCGAAGCACAACTGGCCTCGGCCGGCCAGTCGATCGGCTCCAGCACCGCGGGCGTCAGTTCGGCGCAGGCTGCTGTGACCGAAGCCAAGGCCAACCTGGTCAACATCGAAGAGCAGGCAGCACGCATTCTGGAGCTGGTTGCAGAAGGTGTTTATGCCGAAGCCCGTGCCGACGAGGCCTATGCCGAACGCGATATAGGCAGAGCGAATGTGGAAAAAGCTGAAGCGAATCTGCTTCAGGCACAGGAAGCCCTCGGGCCGCAGGGCAACGACAATCCCCTGTTGCAAGCCGCGCTGGCTGATCTCGACAAGGCACAGCTCAACCTGCTGCGAGCATCGATCCTGGCGCCGTCTGATGGCGCTGTGACAGGACTGCAACTCACGCCGGGCCTCCTGGCCCATGCCAACACGGCGGTCATGACCTTCATCGACCTGCGCGATGTCTGGGTCGTCTCCTACATGACCGAGAACAATCTGGGGCTTCTGAAAGCAGGAGATCCTGTCACCATAGCCTTCGATGTTTTCCCGGGCCAGCTCTTTGGCGGGACCGTGCAATCGATCGGTTTCGGCGTTGCGGTCCAAGACACAACAGCGGCGGGCACCCTGCCATCTGGTATACCGGGCAAGTCAGTCACCTCGGGCGATCTGAGTTATCCAGTCCGCATCCAGCTCGATGACGTTGACCGACCGAAGGGCCTGCGCTTTGGCGGACGCGCCGGCGTGATTGCCTTTCCGACCGACAATGGCCTGATGAACATGCTGGGAGATTTCCGCATCTGGCTGGCGAGCATCTGGAACTATGTCGGCTGAGGCATCAGCGGCTTACCCGCCTTTCCACAATCACGGCCTGCGCCTGACGATTGCCTGTGTCAGCGCCGCCGTGATGGCCATGGCGATCAACAATCTGCTGGCGGCGATCGTTGCGCCCATCTTTGTGGCGGCATTGCTCGCTCCCGGCGCGCCGGCGCCGCCCGTGCGTATGTTTGTCCTGCCCGCGATCATCTGGGTCGTCGGATTTCTGGTCGATACCGCCACCATCTTCCTCGGCGACAACAAGGATGTGCTGTTGGCTTTTTATGCCTGGGTTATCTTCCTGTGTTTTTGGGATGACACCAAGGCCGGGCCCAAACCGGCGACCGGCCTGATCCTGATTGTGCTTGTCATGGTCGGCACCCTCAGTTCGGCCTCTCCGGTCAGTACATCTGCCCTGGTGGATGCACTTGCGCTGGCAGCAGCCTTGGCCCTTGTGGCGATCATCATTGCCCATGGCCTGGCGCCCGGCGGACTGATGGAAAAGGATGTCGTCGCTGCCAAACCGTCAAGCCACCCCTTGCGTGAAAGCCTGGGCCGCACGGCACTCCTGATGGTGCTTGTCAGCTTCTACATCATGACGGAAATAACGGGCGGCCTCTATGTGCTTGTGGCGGCCGCGACCATCCTTCGTCTGCCTGCGGCCAGCCGTGGCGCGCTCGGTCTGGTCGCAGCCAACATCGTCGGGGGCGCTGTGGCGCTCTCCGCCGCCCTGTTCATGGCGGTGACGCCTTCAACCATGTTCGATGTCGTATTGTTCGCAGCGATGGTGCTTGGCCTGGGGTTGGCAGCGGAAGCCGGCGGCAAACTCGGCAACCTGGCCAAGGGAGCGACCGGTGTCACGATCATCCTCTTGACCATCGCGCTCATCTCGAACGACGAAACCGGTGCCTACTTCACCCGTGTCTTCGAAATAACTCTCTCGGTTACCTATGTCCTGCTGGGCCGTGCGGTGCTCGACCCCCCGGACCCGATCGAAAACACATCGTCAGCGTGATCAATCGGCCTTTGGCATGGGCCGATTGCCCTCATGTTGGGGAACATTTCCGTCGCGCGGAACCCAGGGGTTGGCGCTCGACGTCCAGATTTCCATGACCTGGCGCAAGGCGCTTCGATCATCCAGAGAGCCGGCCTTGACCACCATCATCTCTGGCGCATTGCTGCGCTGCGAAAACAACTGAGTGCCGCAATCACCGCAGAAGTAACGCGTCAGCGTGCGCCCGCTGTCGACGACCTTGGCATAAGTCCTGGGTTCGCCCTTGGTGAAGGCGAGGTTGGTCGTCTGGATTACGGCGTTATGTGACAAGCCTGCACCGGAGGCCTTCTGGCAATCGGTGCAATGGCAGGCGATCACGTCGCTGATCGGCTGGTCGATTTCATAGGCAACGGCGCCACAAAGGCACCCTCCGGTCGCGGCCATGACGTGTTCTCCCGTTGGACAGACACGCAGCCTAGAACGAACACCCTGGAGTTCAAATCAGGATGGCAGAAGCCGGCCCCAACTGATCGCACCGCATCCGACTAGTTCGGCGTTTCACCGCGCAGAGGCAGGTTAGGCTCGCCGAAACAATCACCACCCAGTGCCGTCCAGCTCGTCGGGAAAGCAGGACCGTCGAAAACAAGGATGACGCGGCCCCAGTTGTTCGAGCGGCGGTCATCGGGACCGACCAGGTCGACCATGCATGATCCCGCGCCATCCTCGATCCAGTAACCTTGGTGGACCGAACGGTTGTCATAATTGCCGGCCAGTCCGGGAAAGTAGACCCAGCCCCGACGCCCCTTGTCGGTCGGGTACGACCAGATCGCGACATCGCCGATCTCTTCTTCATAGACAACCTGGCCCCATTGGCTGTTCCAGACTTCATCGGCCAGAACCGGAGTTACAAAGACTGCGGCAGACAAGAAAGCAAACACACGAA
>JABIUG010000350.1 GCA_018700655.1 Rhodospirillaceae bacterium
ATTCCGCATTCAGGAACCATTTTTGTATTTGATCCGGGGCCAACCGCGGCCCTTGTGACAGCACGGCCTGAAACTGCCCTGAGCTGTGATTTTCGCTGGACCCGGCACCGGGATTCTTTTGTTCTGGGTCGGCCGACTGGTAATTCAGAATGAGGTTCACGAGATCCAGAAAGCGATCAAAAAGGATCTGGACGGCCGGAAGTGACTCGGGCGGCCTTGTTTCGCTGCCCGATCCCGTAGCGGGGGCTGTTGTGGGCCCTGTTGGTTGGGAAGATTGCATCTGGATCGGCCTCTCGAACTAACACTTACGCAAACCAAAATGGCTTGCCCCGATATTGAGGTCCACCGCTTAAGTCATAGTCCGGCGGTTATGGGCGCCCGGGAGCTGCCGGACAGGCCGTCCCGGATTGTGACTCTGCATGGCGACACAGGTTGTGCCGCAAGCCGGGTTGCGCTTATAAAGCCCTGTCTCTGGAACCCTGCGGAAAGCGCTGTTGATGGTCGATTTCACGAAGGCTCGCCAAGCGATGGTCGAGAGCCAGATCAAAACCGTGAAGGTCAACGACGAGAGCATCATTGATGCCTTGCTGATGACCCCACGCGAGATCTTTGTGCCCGAACATCTCCGTTCGATCGCCTATGTCGACGAGGACCTGCGGATCAAGGGCGATCGTTACGTGACTGAGCCGATGGTGTTGGCGCGGCTGCTCCAGGCTGCGGAAGTTCAGGTATCCGATGCCGTCCTGGTGGTCGGTTGCACGACGGGTTATGCCGTTGCGCTGTTGGCACGTCTGGTCGACACGGTGGTCGGTCTGGAAGATGACGCCGAACTGGTCGCCCATGCCGACAAGGCCTTGTCGGACCTCGGGATCGACAATGGTGTCGTGGTCCAGGGCAATCTGGCTGACGGATACCCCAAACAGGCTCCCTATGACGTCATCGTCATCGAGGGCTGTTGCGGCGAGGTCCCGGCAGGGATGACGGATCAGTTGGCCGAAGGTGGCCGCCTGGTCACGGTGGTCGATGACCGTGGTGTCGGAAAGGCGACTTTGATGCGGCGTGGAACGGGCGGTGCTCTCGGGCGACGTATCCTGTTCGACGCCAATGTTCCTCCTTTGCGGAGCTTTGCTCGTGAACCTGAATTCCAGCTTTAGGGTCTTTCTTTCGGCTGCTGCCGTTGGCGCCCTTCTTTCGGCGCCGATATCGGCGCGTGCACAGAGCCTGGAAGAGGCCCTGGTACTTGCTTACGACAACAATCCAACGCTCGCTGCAGCGCGTGCAGAATTGCGTTCGGTCGACGAGCAGATTTCGCAGGCCTTGTCGGGATGGCGTCCGACCATCAGTGCGCAGGGAACCCTTGCCCTTGAGCGGAGCGAAACCAACACTACGCCGTACGAAACGACCCATCCCAACAATTACAGTCTGAACCTGACGCAGCCGCTCTATCGCGGCGGGCGCACGGTTGCGTCGACGTCACAGGCCGACAACGTCATCATTGCCCAGCGTGCCCGCCTTGCAACCACGGAACAGCAGGTGCTGCTCGACACCGTGGTCGCTTACATGGACGTCGTGCTGGCCCGGTCGGTCGTGGACCTCGCGATCAGTAACGAACAACGCCTGCTGCGCCAGCTTGAGGCTACGGAAGACCGCTTCCGTGTCGGCGAGGTGACGCGAACCGATGTTTCGCAGGCACGGGCGCGTTTCGCCAACTCCCAGGCAGAGCGGGTCCAGGCCGAAGGCGATCTGATTGCCCAGGCAGCTAACTTCGAGGAGATTATCGGGGTCAAGCCGACCAGCCTGTCGCGTCCGGGTACTTTCATAGGACTGCCCGGCACGCTTGATGAGGCGATGGCCATTTCAGGTTCCGAGAATCCGGCACTGCTCCAGGCGATTGCCACGGAGCTGGCAGCCCAGGACGGCATCGACGTTCAGATCGGCGATCTGCTGCCTGAGGTTAACCTGATCGCCAGCTACTCTCGCCTTGAAGACCTCAGCACACTGATCACGCAGCAGGATCAGGCTAGCATCCAGGCGCAGTTGACGATCCCGCTTTACCAGGCCGGCCTGGCATCTTCGGAAGTCCGATCGGCCCAGCAGACTGCCGCGCAACGCCGGCTCCAGGTCGACGTGATCCGTCGCCAGGTCGAAGCCAATGTAGTCAATGCCTGGCAGGCGCTGGCCACATCACTCGCCGAATCGACGGCCTTTGCTACGGAAGTTGAAGCCAACGAGGTCGCGCTTGAGGGCACAGAGCGCGAGGCCCAGGTCGGTGAACGCACGGTTCTTGATATTCTCGATGCCGAACAGGCCCTGTTTCAAAGCCAGATCAGCCTGACGACGGCAGAACGCGATGCGGTGGTCGCCAGCTATGCGCTGCAGGCAGCTATGGGCCGGCTCACTGCGGGCAGCCTTCGACTCCCGGTCGTTATTTACGATGTCGAGGAGTATTACGATGAAGCGCGAGGCGCCTGGTGGGGTTATGGCGGCCTGACCGACGACTGAGTGGAACATGCGACGACGTAGTGGTTTCGTTTGGTGGGGATCCGCTCTAATCTGATCACCACAGACCTGATCGGGACGACTGATGGCAGATCCACCCAATGGCCAGGATCCTTCAATGGAGGATATCCTGGCATCCATCCGAAAGATCATCGATGACGATGAACCCGGGGCCCCAGAGGCGTCTGGTGCTGAAGTCGTCGACGATTCCGCGTCTGATGACGATGATGTGCTGGAATTGAGCGAAATCGTCGATGAGTCCCGCGATGAATCCGAAGAAGCCCCTTTGGAGCTTACAGAAGGCATCGAAGAAGCTGAGCAGGGTGGGCAGGGTGGGCAGGATCACGTCCAGGTCATTCCATTGCAAGCCTCGTCTGATCACGGCGACGAGGCGAGTGACGCGATGGCCCAGGCTGAAGCCGAAGCGGGCGATATGCCTGCAGCAGCCGCGCCGGAAGGCAGTTCGGGCGACGTTTCGCATGGACTTGATCCCCATACCCCGGAAAACACACAGAGCGATGTGGTGGCCGACGCCGTTCCTGAGACTGAGACAGCCCCGAGCGAAGAGGACACCATGAGCAACGACGGCTTGATATCCGATCAGACGCGCGATTCCGCCGCAGCCGCGCTTGGTTCGCTGGCCCGTGCATCCGAACGCGATCCTCTCGAGGCTGTGCCGCGTGGCCGCGCGATCGAAGAACTGGTGATGGAGCAACTTAAACCGATGCTGAGCGATTGGCTCGATCAGCACCTGCCCAGCATTGTCGAACGGATCGTCGAGCGCGAGGTACGTTATCTCTCGCGACGGCTCGAAGGTGACGACAGAACCTGACAAACGGCACAAATCGTCTATAACGCAGCGCCGCGAAGGAAATCCTCCGCGGCGCTGACGCTTTGGAAGAAGATCATGTTGGACAAGACCTACGACGCGGGAAGTGTCGAGAAGAAACTCTATGACGACTGGGACGATGTCGGTTCGTTTGCCATTGGCAACCGTGACAATGCCGAGCCCTACACGATCGTCATTCCGCCGCCCAACGTGACAGGCAGCTTGCATATGGGCCATGCCCTCAACAACACTCTGCAGGATATCCTTATCCGCTATGAAAGGATGAAGGGGCGCGATGCCCTTTGGCAGCCGGGTATGGATCACGCCGGAATCGCCACCCAGATGGTGGTCGAGCGTCAACTGGCCGAGCAGGGTATCGATCGCCGCGAGATCGGACGTGAGGCTTTCATCGAAAAGGTCTGGAGCTGGAAGGAAGAATCCGGTGGCCTGATCGAGAGCCAGCTTCGCCGCCTGGGCGCGTCGGCAGATTGGTCGCGTGAACGTTTCACGATGGACGAAGGCCTCTCTGAAGCAGTCCTCAAGGTGTTCGTCGACCTCTATGACCAGGGTTTGATCTACAAGGACAAGCGCCTGGTTAACTGGGATCCCAAGCTGCTGACGGCGATTTCAGATCTCGAAGTGCAGCAACAGGAAGTGAAAGGCCACCTCTGGCATTTCAGCTATCCGATCGAGGGTGATGAAGGCCGTTTCATTACCGTTGCGACGACGCGTCCCGAAACGATGCTGGGTGATACCGCCGTCGCCGTGCATCCCGATGACGAGCGTTACAGGGATCTGATCGGCCAGTTCGCTGTCCTGCCGCTGGTCGGGCGCCGCATCGAGATCGTGGCTGACGATTATGCAGACCCCGAGCAGGGCAGCGGCGCGGTCAAGATCACGCCGGCGCATGATTTCAACGATTTCGAGGTCGGCCGGCGCCATGATCTCGAGATGATCAGCATCTTCGACCGGGAAGCACGGATCAACGAGAACGCGCCCGAGGCCTATCAGGGTCTCGATCGTTTCG
>JABIUG010000041.1 GCA_018700655.1 Rhodospirillaceae bacterium
AAAGAAAAATCACAAAGATCACAACACCGATTCCCGGCACGGCAAACGGCAGGTAGGTCTCGGGATTGTATCGTGGCCCCAGGATCGGCAAAATATTCTGGTCGATAAAACCAACGATGATGCTGACGAGGTAGATCGTCAGTGCGATCGGAGTTACAACGATCACGCCCGTGATGAAATAGTTCCGCAGACGCGTCCAGAAACCGCGTTTCGGCTTTTCGACAACCTCGCCGCCTTGATCCATCCATGCACTCCTGGACGCCGGCGCAAGCTCAAGCCGACCGCGTGTTTATGAACCCTGATTTTGCCGACAGCAAGACGCCACCCCTCCTCACCTTGCCGTGACTGGCAATGCCGGGAGGTTCTCTTATCTGGAGACCGTTATGGTCGATCGCCCGATGCCTCGTCTTGCTGCCCTGGCAACTGCCTCTCCAGAGCATGTGTTGCGCCAGTCCGACGTGGCCGAGGCCGGTCGCCGCCTGTTCGGCTCTGAACGCGACGGTATCGAACGGTTGTTACCGATTTATAACAACGCGGGAATTGAACGGCGCCAGTCATGCATGCCGCTTGAATGGTATCTGGAGGAGCATTCCTTTTCGGAGCGTAATCGTCTCTACCGGGAACATGCCGTCGCGTTACTTGCCCAGGCTGCTGATCGATGCCTTGAAGAGGCCGGCCTGCAGCATGATGAAATAGACACGATCGTCACGGTTTCGACCTCCGGCATCGCTACACCTGGCCTCGACGCGCACCTCATGACGATCAGACCGTTTCGGCAAGATGTTCAGCGGCTGCCTATTTTTGGCCTGGGTTGTGTCGGAGGCGTCCTTGGTTTGGCGCGGGCTGGCGCCCTGGCCAAGGCAGAACCAGCTTCACATGTACTTTTTCTCTGCGTCGAACTTTGCGGCCTGACCTTTCGACGCGACGATCACTCCAAGAGCAATTTCGTCGCCACCGCCCTGTTTGGTGATGGCGCGGCAGCCGCCCTGATCACGACAGAAGGCAAAGGCCCCGCACTTGCCAGATGGGGCGAACACACCTGGGCCGACAGCCTCGATGTCATGGGCTGGGACGTCGCCGACGATGGTTTCGGCGTGGTGTTCTCGCGCAACATTCCGAACCTCGTGCGAGCCCAAATGCGTCAGGCCGCATCCCGCTTTGCGAAATCAGCCGGTTTTTCCCTTCATGAACTCGACAATATGATCTGCCATCCCGGAGGCGCCAAGGTACTCGATGCCCTTGAAGACGCCTTTGGCCTGGAACCCGGCACCATGGTCCACGCCCGCGAAACCTTGCGGCTCCACGGCAACATGTCGGCTGCCACCATCCTGTTCGTACTCGAGCGTGCCCTCAAACATGAACCGCCGGGTCGTTGGCTGCTGTCGTCCCTTGGGCCAGGCTTCACTGCCGGGTTTCTGCTTCTGGAGGGCTGACTATGTGGCTTTACGTTCTACTTGGCGCCGTTGCGCTTCAGCGTCTGGCCGAGCTGATGTGGTCACGCCGCAACACCCGGCGCCTGTTGGCTCGTGGTGGCCATGAAGAGGGCGCCGCACATTATCCCCTGATTGTTGCTGTCCACGCCGGATGGCTGGTCGCCATGGCCGTGACGATTCCGCCGGATACAGCGCCGGACACCGCGCTGATCCTCGTCTTCCTGGTTCTTCAGGCCTGCCGCCTGTGGGTGCTCTTTTCCCTTGGTGACCGATGGACCACAGGGATCATCATTCTACCGGGAGAACCACGCCTTCGGCGCGGGCCCTATCGATGGCTCAACCACCCCAACTACCTGGTCGTGGCCGCCGAAATCGCAACCCTGCCGCTCGCCTTCGGCGCAGGGACGTTGGCGCTGATATTTTCGATCCTCAATGCCCTGGTTCTGGCCATTCGCATCCGCAAGGAAAATCAGGCGCTCAGCGACGCTTGA
Source organism: Rhodospirillaceae bacterium (assembly GCA_018700655.1). Taxonomy (GTDB): domain Bacteria; phylum Pseudomonadota; class Alphaproteobacteria; order SP197; family SP197; genus SP197. The sequence goes on from JABIUG010000041.1 coordinate 1,925, forward strand.
GGCTTGCCCCCTGCATCGTTATCTTGGCCGCGCGCAGCATCGGTCGTTTTTTTCTGTCGGGAGCACAACGTGGCGAAACAGCCAGCTACAACGGACAGGCGCACTGAAATCGCTCAGCGCGCCAAATCATTTTTCGATGAAGCGGTCGAAGCACAGAACGATGGCGACCTTGCCGGGGCAATCGCGGGATACAACAAGACGTTGTCTCTGGCGCCGGGTTACGTATCGGCCCTGAACAATCTCGGTGTCGCCCTGCGCAAGGACCGCAAGCTCGACGCTGCGATCGCTCTTCAGAATCGGCATTGTCTGGGCGGGCAACCCCGGTCATGCCGAAGACCGGCGCAGATCGGTTCCGTTTGAGCATTTCCTCGATCTTCTCGACATTCCGAAAATTGCACTGCTGAGCCTGCAAAAAGGGCCACGCGCACGCGACCTTGAGGCCAGCGGTGTCAGCGCCCTGTTCTCCAATCTCGACAAACGGTTGACCTCGCTGGCTGACACCGCAGCCGTGATCGAACAACTCGACCTTGTCATCACCTGCGACACCTCGATCGCGCATCTCGCCGGTGCGATGGGCAAACCGGTCTGGGTATTGCTCGCATTCAGTGCTGATTGGCGTTGGCTCACTGATCGTCCAGACCCGCCGTGGTACCCTTCCGCGTGCCTGTTCCGTCAGCCAAGGCCTGGCGATTGGACCAGTGCCATGAAGGATGTGGTTGCCGCCTTGAAGGAGGTCCGATGACCGTCACAGTCTATGGCGCGCCCTACAGCGTTTATGTCCGCATCGTTCGTCTGGCGCTGGAGGAAAAGGGCGTTGCCTATAGGCTTGAGGAAGTCGACATCTTCGCCGATGGCGGCCCGCCGGAAAGACATCTGGCACGCCACCCCTTCTCCAAAATTCCGGCCTTCGACCATGACGGCTTTGGCCTCCATGAAACTGGCGCCATCACGCGCTACGTCGACGCGACCTTTGAAGGCCCGCCGCTATTTCCGAGTGACCTGAAGTCGGCGGCGCGGACCAACCAGATCATGTCGATTGTGGATTCCTATGCCTACACATCTCTGGTCTGGGGTGTTTATACCGGCGCGGTCGCCGACCTCCGCGACGGTGAAACCAGAGACGAGGCAGCAATCGCCGCAGCCGTGCAGCGCTCTCGCCGTTGCCTCGGCGTAATCTCGGACCTGCGGGGGGAGAGCCCGTGGCTGGCCGGCGACAACGTCAGCCTCGCCGACCTCTATCTCGCACCCATGATGGGATATTTCCTGGTCGCCGATGATGGCAAGGAGCTTTGGCAGGAAATCACAGGTCTCCACGATTGGTGGGCTGCCATGACCGCGCGATCTTCGATGAAAGACACACGCGCCAACGACATGGTCGCCTGAGGCCCTCGATCAGTCGTCCTGAGGTTCCGTCTCGCGCAAGGGGCGTTCGAAGACACGCTGAAGGCTTGGCATGAAGGCATCGAGGGGCATCGTGTCGTAGTCGGGATCGAAGGCGGTCTGGTCGTACTTGTCGCAGAAGTCGAAGCACAATTCGGCATAGGGATGCGCCCTCACCTTCTCGCGCGCGTTCCGGTCGGCGCCCAGATGATGGAAGAAATGGTAGCCTTGGCCGAGTTCGTGATGCTTCACGAGCCAGTAAATCTCCGGCCGGACATAAGGTTTGAGGACCGACGCGCAGAACTCGCCGTGATTATGCGGTGCGAAAAAGTCGCCGATATCGTGCAAGAGGGCGGCAGCGATGTACTGGCCATCGCCATCATGGCCGTCGCGCCAGGCGCGACTCGTCGTCTGCAGGCTGTGCTCGTAGCGGTCGACCGGCGAAGCAGGCTGTGGCGATTTCAGCCGTTCCAGGTGATCGAGGCAGAGTTCCAGGACGCTACTGTCGGGAACCTCCTGATTGTGCGTGATGATCGCCGCCCAGTCCTCGGCCGTGCTCTCGTCGAACGACCGGTAGGTCGCCTTGGGCTTGATCTCGGCACCTTCGGCAATCAGGTCGTAGGCGGTCTTGTGCTTCTCGGCGACGACGGCCATGGATATCTCTCCTGTTTGGAATTCTGACAAACTTCTAATTCAGGAAAACAGCTTCGTCCATCAGATCAGAACGTCGGGGACCCACAGATACCCTTCGGTATCGAAGATGAAAGCCTCGCGCGTACCGTGCCCTTTGGACGTGGCGCGCTCGAGAATCTTGCAACCCAAGCGGTCTGCAGCCTCGCAAGCCGCATCGGGGGCGCGACCATGAAGACGCAGTTCGGCACCGACGCCACGGTCGAGACCGGCACTCAACATGCGATGCAGTGGGTGTTTGTCATAGGTGTGGTCTGCGTGGAGCATCCAGGTGAAGCCATCGAATTCAAACGATGCGAAATCGGCATTGGCGAATTCCAGCGTCGCGCCCAGCACTTCGGTGTGGAACGGCACGGCCGCCATGACATCCCGGTAGAGCAGATTGACACTAAGGCCCTTCATGCGCTTGGCGTAGTCGCCGGTCGACATCCACCAGTCGTCGTGATTGCTCTTGGTTGTCATCGTCGTTGCCCCTATTCGCCGTATATGGCCCAGCCGCCGTCGATCACAAAGCTCTGCCCTGTCGTCCAGCGTCCGGCCGCCGACGCCAGATAGACCACAATGCCAGCGAGATCGATCGGGTCGCCGATCCGTCCCAATGCGGTTGAATCTTCAGCGGCCTTAAGAGCATCCGGGTCTTCCCACAGCGCCTTGGCGAAATGGGTTTTTACCAACCCCGGCAGGATCGCATTGGCTGTAATACCGTCGCGGCCATGGGCGACCGCAATGTTCTTCACCATCTGCACATCGGCTGCCTTGGTCAGGCAATAGGTCCCGAGATAATCGCTGCCATGCAACGCACCGGTGGATGAGGTGATGACGATCGAACCACCACCCTGTTTGGTCATGGCTGGAATTGCCATGCGGCAGAGTTTCATGACGTTGCGCACGTTCACCAGCATGGTCTTGTCGTACATGTCATCGGGAATCTCGAGGAATGGTCCGTAATGCGGATTGGCCGCGGCGTTGCAGACCAGCGTGTCAATCCGGCCCCAGGTTGCCAGCGTCTGGTCGACCAGGTTCTGGAGCTGATCCTCATGACTGACATTGCAGGGAATGACGACGGCCTCGCCACCGGCCGCACGCATCGCTTCGGCGACGGGTTCGCAGCCTTCCGCCCTGCGACTTGAGACAACCACCTTGGCGTTCTGGGCGGCGAGCGCCCGCGCAACGGCTTCACCGATACCACGGCTGGAACCGGTCACGATCGCCACCTTGCCGCTGAGATCAAAAAGCTTTCCGTATTCGGTCATCGTGTTCCCTTTCTGGCCGTTGAGGCCATCTTGCCCGCCGAAGCGCCATGTGCAAGCCGTGTCGGGACCGAAAGCCTGGCGGACTTGATCGCCCGCACGCGGTCGCGTCCGACGATCCAGACATCAAAGCCACCTGGAAACAGTCCGGCAATCGCGTCTTCGAAAACATCGAGACCACCGGTGTAGGCACCAAAAGACGGCATGATCAGACGCGCGCCGTCGGTCACGAAACATCGTCGCCGCAGGTTGCGGCCCTTGACCGCGACACCGGCGCAAGGATGGAGGTGGCCGCAGACCTCACCCGTGACGGCGCCCTGCGTCGGTTCGTGACGGAATTCCAACGGACCGACCGCCAGGGCATCAACACAGGAACCGCCGAGATCAGCCGGAGGGCTGAGATCATGATTGCCCGCGACCCAGAACCAGTGGCGCCCGGCGCAAAGGCCTGTCAGGCGCTCGCGTACATTCGGCTCCAGACGGTCGCCTGCCCCGGCATCGTGGAAGCTGTCGCCCAGACAGATCACCAGCTCTGGCGCCAGCCGCGCCATCGCCTCTTCGAGTACCCCGAGTGTCGCGTGGCTGTCATAAGGCGGCAACAATGCACCGTGCCGGGCATAGGCACTGCCCTTCTCGAAATGGAGATCAGCAGCAACAAACACCCTGCGCTCCGGCCAGAACAGGCCACCGGAAACATCGGGCTCGAGGGCAACGCCATTTACCAGCATCACAGCAACCGGCTCGCATCGGCGATCAGATCAGCCTCGGCTTCGTCCAGAAGGTCTTCGGCGGCATCGGCGCCAACCATCTGCTTGCCGACTTCCAGCATGATCGGCACCGCCAGCGGCGAAACCGTCTCGAGTTCCTGGAAGACGATGTGCCCTTTCACGCGCCGCAGCATGTCACCGACCCGGCTGACATCGAGCAGGCCGCCCGATGCCTCGCGCCATGTCGCCTGCAACAGGACATGATCGGGCTCGTAGCGGCGCAACACGTCGTAGAGCAGGTCGGAGCTGAAGGTCACCTGACGGCCCGATTTCTCGCTGCCGGGATGACGCCGTTCGATCAGGCCCGCGACGACCCCGACATTGCGGAAGGTACGTTTCAACAGGCTCGACTCGGCCATCCATTCCTCAAGGTCGTCACCCAGCATGTCTTCATCCAACAACGGCACCGGATCAGGGACAGGGCGCAGGCTCCAGATCGCCAGGGCGTAGTCGTTGCACATGAAACCCATCGGCCGCAGGCCCTGCCTTTCCATCCGCCGGGTCAACAGCATGCCAAGCGTCTGGTGCGCCGGGCGACCCTCGAAGGGATAACAGACCATGTAGAACTTTCCGCCACGGGGGAAATTCTCGACCAGGAGCTCACCCGGGCGTGGCAGGACAGAGCGGTAGTTCTGCATCCTGAGCCAGTCCTGCACATCGTTGGGCAGGCGGCGGCGGCGTTCCGGCTCGGCAATGATGCGGCGCAGGAACTCAGCGACATTGGTGGTCGGCGGGAACTTGCCGCCGCCATAGATCGGAACGCGCGGTGTATCGGTCTTTGCCTGGGTGACGATGACTTCCATGTCGCGGATTGAATCCAGCGTCCAGATCTGCCCGGCAAAGGCGAAAGTATCACCCGGCTCCAGCCCCAGGATGAAACGTTCCTCGACCTCACCGATCCGGCGGCCGCGCTTGCGTCGAACCTTGAGCAGACTGTCTTCAACGATGGTTCCGACATTCATGCGGAACTGCTGGGCGACCTTCTCGTTTGCGATGCGCAGCTTGCCGTCATCGGTCGGGTAGAGCCGCTTGAACTGGTCATAGGCGCGCAAGGCGTAGCCGCCGGTCGCGACGTAATCGACGATCCGCTCGAACACCGCGCGTGTCAGGTCGGCATAGGGCGGCACGGTGATGACTTCGCTATAAAGCACGTCAGGATCAATCGGACCCGAGGCCGCTGTTCCAAGAATGTGCTGGGCCAGAACATCGAAACCACCGGCATCGCGCGGCGCGCCATCAAGGATTCCTTCACCGATTGCTTCAAGCGCCGCGCGGCATTCCAGCAATTCGAAACGGTTGGCAGGCACCAGCAAGGCACGGCTGGGTTCGTCCATGCGATGGTTGGAGCGGCCGATCCGCTGCAGCATGCGTGAGATGCCCTTGGGCGCACCGACCTGAATGACAAGATCGACCGAGCCCCAATCAACACCCAGATCGAGGGTCGAAGTGCACACCACCGCACGCAGCGTTCCCTTCGCCATGGCGGCTTCGACCTTGCGTCGATTCTCGACTGCGAGCGATCCGTGGTGCAGTGCAATCGCCATACCGTCATCGTTCAGACGCCAGAGTTCCTGAAACACCAGTTCGGCCTGACTGCGCGTGTTGACAAAGACCAGCGCGGTATCGACCGTGCGGATGACTTCATAGAGCTCGCCAAAGGCATGTTTGGCGGTATGGCCCGACCATGGCACCCGCTCGCCCGAAACCAGGATGCGGATGTCGGGTTTGACCCCACCACGTCCGATCACCCGGCCGACCTGCCCATTCGGTCCGAGATAACCCTCAAGTTTGTCAGGTTCGGCAACCGTGGCCGAAAGACCGGTCCGGCGATGATTTGGCGCCAGACCCGCCAACCGGGATAACCCCAGCGCAAGCTGATCGCCGCGTTTGGTGCCCGCCAGCGCATGGAGCTCATCGGCCACGACAAAGCGCAAACTGCCGAAGATCCGCTCGGCATCGGGATAGGACAGCAAAAGTGTCAGCGATTCCGGAGTGGTCAGAAGAATATCAGGCGGGTCGCGGCGCTGGCGCTGGCGGCGCGATGCCGGGGTGTCCCCGGTGCGCGCTTCCAGCCGCAGCTTCAGCCCCATCTCCTCGACCGGCGTTTCGAGATTACGTTTGATATCGACCGTGAGTGCCTTCAACGGCGAGATATAGAGCGTGTGGAGCCCTGCTCCGCCGCCGTTTTCCGCCAGTTCGATTAGGCTAGGCAGGAACCCGGCCAGGGTCTTGCCACCACCCGTGGGTGCGATCACCAGGCAGGACTGTCCCCGCTGGATCGTCTCGATGACAGCGAGTTGATGTGGCCTTGGATGCCAGCCACGGCCCGCAAACCACGTCTGAAAGACCTCCGGCAGCAGGGCCGGGCTCTGTTCTCTGGTTGCGGCAAGGGCTGACATGACGGCATCATACAGCCAGGCGACAAAACGGGAACACCGAAAGAACCGGTCATGGACAAACACTGGTGAGCAAGGCGCCGAACTGGCTCATAAACATCCCCGGCGGTCTCTATTGCGAGCCCGGCGACTTCTGGGTTGATCCCACGCGCATGGTCGATCGTGCGGTCATCACCCATGGCCATGCCGATCATGCCCGGCCGGGTCACAGCCATGTCCTGGCCACGCCTGAGACCTTGGCGATCATGAATGATCGTTACGGCGATCGCGCGGGAGCGACACAGCAGGCCATGCGATATGGCGAGCCCGTCAGGGTCGGTGATGTCACAATCAGCCTGATGCCCGCGGGCCATGTTCTGGGCAGCGCACAAGTCGTGCTGGAACATGGCGGTGAGCGCATCGTGGTCTCGGGCGACTACAAACGCCGCTGCGACCCGACCTGTGCCACGTTCGAGCCGATTCCCTGCGATCTCTTTATCACCGAGGCAACCTTTGCCCTGCCGGTCTTCCGCCATCCCGACGATCGCGACGAGATGGCCCGTCTTCTGGCGACACGCAAGACCTTCCCTGACCGTGCGCTGCTGGTCGGCGCCTATTCGCTCGGCAAGGCTCAGCGCATCATCTGCCTGTTGCGCGAAGCCGGCCATGACCGGCCGATCTACACCCACGGTGCGCTTGATGCGATCAACGCCACTTACGAGCGCTTTGGCGTCACCTTCGGTGATCTGCGACCCGTGATCGACACGCCAAAGACCGAGATGGCTGGCGAAATCGTTGTCGCGCCACCCTCCATGGCCAACGACAAGTGGGCGCGTCGCCTGCCCGACCCGATCAACTGTTTTGCCTCGGGCTGGATGGGGGTACGGGCACGGGCGCGCCAGCGCAATGTCGAACTACCGCTGGTCATCTCCGACCATGCCGATTGGGACGAACTCAACCGCACCCTCGATGATGTCGCAGCACCCCATGTCTGGGTCACCCACGGCGCCGAGGAAGCCCTGATCCATGCCGCAAAGGTGCGCGGTTTCGATGCCCGCGCACTTTCGATGAACGGCTATGACGAGCATGCGGAATGAAAGCGTTCGCCGAACTGCTCGATAGCCTCTCGTTCCAGCATGGCCGCAACGGCAAACTTGCACTGCTGCAGCGCTACATCAGGGAAACGCCTGACCCGGACAGAGGCTGGGCCCTGGCCGCACTGACCGGCGACCTCAGCCTGCGCCACGCCAAACCGGCCATGGTGCGCGGCCTCGCCATGGAACGGGTCGACGAGACCCTCTTTGCGTTGTCCTACGACTATGTCGGCGATCTCGCCGAAACCGTTGCCCTGATCTGGCCCGAACGTCCCGGCGCGAACAGGATTCCGAGCCTTTCGGAACTGATCGAAACCGTCGAAGCCACCAGTAAAAGCGAGCTTCCCGCCCTGCTCACAGGTTGGTTCGATGCCATGACGGCGACCCAGCGCTGGGCAACGATCAAGTTGATCACCGGCGCGCTGCGCATCGGCGTCTCGGCACGCCTGGAAAAAACCGCCCTGGCCCGCCACGCCGGGATTGAAACCGACGCCGTGGAAGAGGTCTGGCATGCGGTCGAGGCACCTTATGGCGAACTCCTGGCCTGGCTCGATGGTACCGGCGAACGCCCGGATCCTTCGCACTCGGCATCGTTCCGCCCAGTCATGCTGGCGCATCCGCTCGATGAATCAGAACTGCCATCACTCGATCCCGCTGCCTATCGCGCTGAATGGAAATGGGACGGCATCCGCGTCCAGATCGTGGGCGAGGCCAGTCGACTGCGTATCTATTCGCGCAGTGGCGATGAGATCGGCCATACCTTTCCCGACCTTCTGGACGGGCTTGACCTTGATGCCACCCTGGATGGCGAACTCTTGGTTTTGCGCGATAGCGCCGTCGCGCCCTTTGCCGATGTCCAGAAACGCCTTAACCGCAAGACCGTTTCAGCCAAACTGATGGCAAGCCATCCCGCGCATGTCCGGCTCTACGATATTCTCGCTGAAGCAGGTGAAGACCTGCGCGCCCTGCCCTTCGATCAGCGCCGCAGCCGCCTGGAACAGTGGGTTGCGCGTACCCGCCCCGAGCGCATGGACCTTTCGGCCATGGTGCCGTTCTCGTGCTGGGACGATCTGGCACAACTTCGTGCGACAGAGACCGAGAATGGTGTCGAAGGCCTGATGCTGAAACTGGCCGGGAGCGCCTATGCTCCCGGTCGTCCAAAGGGCCTTTGGTTCAAATGGAAGCGCGACCCCGCCCTGATCGATGCCGTCTTGATGTATGCCCAGCGCGGCCATGGCAAGCGAAATTCGATCTATTCCGACTACACCTTCGGGGTCTGGCGCGACAGCGAACTGGTTCCGGTCGGCAAGGCCTATTTCGGTTTCACCGATGAAGAACTCCAGCAAATCGACAAGTGGGTGCGCGACCACACCACGGAGCGCTTCGGGCCCGTCCGTGCGGTCGAGCGGAAGTTGGTTCTGGAGGTTGCCTTCGAGGGTCTGCAACGCTCGACCCGCCATAAATCCGGCGTCGCCATGCGTTTTCCCCGGATATCCCGTATTCGCTGGGACAAACCCGCCGCCGAGGCAGATGTGCTGACGACGCTGGAAGCGATGTTGCCTAACTAGGCCCGGCGAATTGCAGCCGTCATGACACCAGCGACACTTCCGCTCGTCCACTGAATGATGCGCTGCGCCAACGGCTGGGACATCAGCCCGGATGTATGTGCGCCGGCCATGGCATAGCCCAGGTTCGTAATGCCCGCGAGAGCGACAAAGGTCGCACCTAGCGGGATAAACTGTGGAGCGACAGCCGCGCCCGGGTCGACAAACTGCGGCAGGAAAGCCACGAAGAATGCGATGCTCTTTGGATTGAGTGCCGTCACGATGAAGGCCCTGGCGGCCATCTTGCGACTTGATACAGCGCCGGCTGGGCGGTCGGAAGCAGGTTCGGACCGTCGTTCCATCAGGGTCCTGATGCCGAGCCAGATCAGATAGGCCGCACCCAGCCACTTCAGCAGGGTAAACAGCGTCGCCGATGCCGCGATCAATGCGCCCATTCCGGCAAGCGAAACCGTCACGGCCAGCGCGTCTCCGGCAACAACCCCCAAGCAGGTCGGGATCGTGGCGCGGCGGCCCTCACGCAGGGCATGAGCGATCACCAGCAACACCGTCGGCCCGGCACCAGCTGGAGCACAATTGAGGCCGCGACAAACGCCGCATAGAGTTCAACGCTCATAACGCTCAGCCGCCGGCAGCCTCGATCAGCCGCTCGAAGTCGGACCGGCTCAAGGCGCCGGGATAGAGCGTACCGTTAACGATGAAGGCCGGCGTGCCGCCGACGCCCAGGGTGCGGGCCAGAGTATCGGTGCGGCTGAGATAGGCCTGGATCTCGGGGTCGGCCATATCTTCGCGTAGTTGATCGGTATCGAGCCCAACATATTCGGCCAGATCCAAGATTTCGGCTTCGCTGAAGTTGGATTCGGCCGTCATCAGCAACTCGTGAAAAGGTTCGTAGAGGCCCTGATTGCGTGCGGCCAAAGCTGCCACTGCGGCCAGGCGCGAGGCGTCACCCAGGATGGGGAATTCCTTGTAGATCACCTTCACGCCGTCCATTTCGTCGCGCAGGGCGAAGAGATCGGGCGCGCTCCGGCGACAATAGCCACAACGGTAGTCGAAAAACTCGACAATCACGATCTCTCCGTCTGGATCGCCGCCGAACGGTGTCTCGGGGTCGTTGAAGATTTCGTCGGCCAGTTCGGTCATGGCTCGATCGGCCTCAGCCGCCTGCTGATCTGCGAGCTGCTTTTCGTAGGCGCGCAGCGCCTCGATCACGACCTCTGGGTGCTCGACCAGATAGTCGCGCACGATGACCTCGATCTCTTCACGGGTGAGATCGACAAGCGTTTCATCGGCGGCGACAGCCGTGGCGCCGCAAAGCAGAACGGCCGAAAGAAGAACAGCGTAAAAACGGGTCATGCACGACTCCTTGGTCAGGACTGCTTGATCGCAAGCGCCGAAGCTCGCGTCAAATAACAGTCCGGCGATCCGGGTTCAGGGGTTTCGTTGCGCCGCGATCAGGCCGAGGAAGTCGCCTTCTTCGAGAGCACCGACAATCAGGATATCACCGATGATAAAGCTGGGCGTGCCGTCCACCCCCACGGCCAGGGCAATCTGGCGGTTGTAGGCTAGGGCCTCGTCGATGACCTCGCCATAGGCATCTGCCTTGAGCAGTTCGGCATCGAGACCAAGGTTTTTCCCCAGATCCATCAGGCCTTCATCGGTGAACGGGACTGTCGAGAACATCAGGGCACGGTGGTAGGGGCCGTAGCCGCCCTGCAGTTCGGCTGCCAGCGCATAACGCGCGGCAAGCTGGGATTCGCGGCCCAGGATCGGGAATTCGACCATCGCAACGCCGATATCGGGCGTGAGGACCGTGATTTCATCAACGACCGTTGCCATGCGGCGGCAATGACCGCAGGCATAATCGAAAAATTCGACAATCCTGACCGCGGCACCATCGAGCGTCCCGAACTGCGGCAGAACAGGCGCATCGGCAAGCAGCGTATCGACTTGTGCCATCTCGACCTCAGGCAGCGGAATTCCCTGGTTCGGATTGGCGAAAAAGCCGGTCTGGCGCGCCAAAACGACGATGATCAGGAGACCGATGATCAAGTAGAGATTGCGCTTGGAGGAACGCTGTACGCGCACCATTGACATGGCGTCATCGACCGCTGCGTCGATCTGGCGTTTTTTGTCGTCGTCACCAGGCAAGGGCTGTGCACTCCCGTCTCGGGTCCGCACCGGCAATGCGGTCACCCGTTGTTTCATCAATCGCAATCGCACAGACCCCGCCCGCACGCCAGCCCAGCTCGGGCCAGGGTTCGATCACGTGCCCCTTGGCTTCCAGAGCCTCGGCATGTTGCATCAGGCCAGGCTCCAGCCGCAGCACGCCTGGTTTGTGGGTATGGGGCCAGAACGAACCTGGAAAGCTCTCGCTGGCAAATCGCGGCGCCTCGATCGCAGCCTGCGGATCCATGCCGTGCACCGCGTGGTTCACAAAGACCTGCAACATGGCCTGGATCTGGACATCACCGCCGGGCGTGCCGAACAGGAAGGCGAGTTTGCCGTTTTTCTTGGCGAGCGCGGGATTGGGCGTCAGGCGCGGCCGTTTCCAGGGTTCGATCACGCTTGGATGACGCCGATCGATCCAGTTCTGGTCACCCCGCGTGCTGACCGCAAAACCCAGCGCCGGAATGATGCCGGCGGTGTTGTAACCATCGCTGGGCGTAGCCGAAAAGCCGTTGCCGTCCTTGTCGACGACGCAGAGATAGGTCGTGTCCTGATGGGTCCGGTTGCGTTGCTTGCTTTCGATCGATTCCCACACCCAGGGCGTATCGGGACATCCCAACCGCGTCTCGCCAGCCCGGGGCAGATCGGGACAGGCGCGGTCACGATCGATCGCCTTCACACGTTCCCCGGCGAATGCGTCTGACAGCAGGTCGTCGAGCGGTACATCGACAAACTCCGGATCACCGAAATAGGCTTCGCGATCAGCAAAACTCAACTTCATAACTTCAGCGAACTCATGAACATAAGACTTTGAATTAACCGGGACTTCTCCGAATTCATGATGCGCGAAAAGCTGGGCTGCCTCAAGCAGGGCCGGACCCTGACACCAGGGGCCGCAACTAAAGACTTCCCAGTCGCCGAACTGCACCCGCTCCGGCCTTTCATGGCCTGAACGGAACTCGTTCAGGTCATCGGCCGTCATCAGACCGCCCTCGGCCTCGAAATGCGCCATGATGTCGCGCGCGATGCCACCCTGGTGGAACTCGTCCCTGACAGCCTCGATTCCGGCTTCACGACCGCCAGTGCTGCGCGCCTCTGCTTCGATCAGGCGTCCAAAGCTGCGCCCTAGATCGTCCTGATTGAAGGGCTCGCCGACATGGGGCGCCCGGCTGTTGGCGAGGAAGACACCAGCCGATGAACCCCAGCTGGCATAAAGCTCTTCGTCGGCAGCGACGGTTTCGGCCAGCAACCGATGGGTCGCAAAACCGCCTGAGGCGAGATCAAAGGCCGCCTGTGCGACCTCACCGAAAGTTTTGGTGCCGTAACGCTGCAACGCCTGACACCAGGCGTCGATCGCTGCTGGTGTGACACAGCGCAGGACACCAAGCGGCAGATCACCACCGTGGTGCTGTGTGAAATAGTCAGCCGACGCGGCCCGGGGCCATCGCCCGAGCCCGGAAATGGTAACAACCTCGTCGGTTTCAGCGAGGTAGATAATCATCGGCGCGACACCGGTGCAGCCGACAATGTCGGGCTGCAGAACACCCAGCGCCATGCCTGCGGCAACGCCGGCATCGACCGCATTGCCACCGCTGTCGAGAATGCGCGACGCCGCCAGCGAGGCCAGCCAATGGTTGGTCGAAACCGCCCAGTGGCGACCGCGCACAGCAGGGCGGTGCGTTTTCTCCGGCAGCGCGTTGCTTCGACTAGGCATCGGCAGGTGCAGTATCTTGTTCGGCAAGCCTGGCTTTAGCCGCAGCGATAACACCGGGCTCGAAGCGGCCCTCATGCTTGAGAACCAGGTTTTCAGCCGAAAACTCACCCATTCCAACGGCCTGAAGCTCTGCAAAACCGTCCGTTGCTGTCGGTTTCGACACCAGATCGGACATGGTTTTCACCACACCACTCCGGCCCAGCTTCAAACGCATCGGGCTGAGCCGCTTGGTCTTTCCCAAACCTTCGGTCAACGCCTGTTCGAGGGCGCAAATGACGCCGGCGAACTCCAGTTCAAGCGGATCGTCGGTCTCACGCTTTTCAGCGCTACAAAGCTGGCGGAAGGCGTCCTTATAGACGTCGTCCCGCTCAAGCCTCTTTGCAGTCTTCAACCACTTACGGAGGATATCCTGATCCCATACATCGGCCAGATCGGGGGCCGGAGCATCATGTCCCAGGGGCTTCTTGTCTTTCATGTCATCCAACTGCTTGTATGCCGCACCAGTCGGCGATGAAGAGAGCCATGGCCTTGGTCACTTGGCGGCAGGATTCCAGATTCACCCGCTCGTCGAAGCCGTGGATGTTCTCGGCCGTCGGGCCGTAAACCAGTGCGGGCATGTTAGCATAAAGCCCAAAGAAACGGGCATCTGTCGTGCCGGTCAGGGCGCGTTCGGCCATTTCCGTACCAAATACAGCCTGATGGCTGCTGCGCAGGACGGATTCGACCTCGGTTCCCTCCTCCAGCACGTAGCCTTCAGCCTGAAAACCGTCCCAGACAATCTCGGGCGGGCTGTTGGCCAGGAAGTTATCGTTGCGGGCAGCTTCAGCGACGCAGTTTTCAACTTCTGCACGGGCGGTGGCGAGATCCTGCCCGGGAAACACGCCAACGCGCATGTCGAAACGGCACCACGCCGGTACGCTCGAGGCCCAGTCACCACCCTCGATCTTGCCGACGTTGAAATTCAGGGGATGGTCCATATGGGCATAACGCTCGTGCCCCCGGCCGTTCCAGGCCGCTTCCAGGGTGTGGAGTTCGCCGATCAGACGGTAGGCAGCCTCGATCGCATTGGCACCGGCGCCGGCATAGGCGACATGAACCGGGTGGCCGCGCACGATGCAGTGGAACCACATGACGCCGACCTGGCTCCTCATCATGCCGGTGCCCATCGGCTCGGGGATCAGCGCGGCTTCAGCGAAATAACCGCGCTGGCGGCAGGCAAGCGCGCCGTTGCCGGTCGACTCCTCCTCGATCACCGCTTCGATCGTGACGTCGGCTGCAGGGCGAAATCCGGCACGTTTCAGAGCTTCCAGTGCAAACAGGCCGCAGACCCAGCCCGATTTCATGTCACCTGCGCCGCGGCCATGCATCCAGCCATCCCTGATCACAGGATCAAACGGCGGTGTAGCCCACATGTCGTGCGGGCCTTCGGGCACGACGTCGATATGCCCGTTGATTGCCAGCGAACGGCCCTGCGGCGATGCGCAGCGCAGGCTGCCGACCGTCAGATAGGCATCTTCGTAACCGTCTGCCTTGGGTGAAAACCCCGGCATGTCCTTGATGTCGTCGATGTCGATCTGCCAGCGATCGACGCTGAAACCGCGCTGGGCGAGCTCACGCGCAAGGAAATCCTGGGCGGTAGCCTCCTGGCCACGAAGCGAAGGGCGACGGACGAGTTCCTGTGTGAAGGCGACCTGCTCGTCAAAGCTCGCATCGACCGCTGCGGCAATGGCGTCGGCTGTTGTTGTCTCGACCATCTCTGACTCCCCAAAGCACCGCGCGAGTTATAGGCCCGTCCAGAGGGCGCAACAACGCCGGCAGGATCGCAAGAGCATCTTTCTCCGCCCGAACATCGGCGTATATTGGAACGGAACCTGGCAGCGGTGATCGCCCATGAAGTTCCTCAGCTACAATATCCAGTACGGCATCGGTCTGGATGGTCGTTATGACCTGTCGCGTTGCGCGCGCGTCATGCAGGACGCCGATGTCATCGCGTTGCAGGAGGTCGAACGGCACTGGCCGCGGACCAACAACGACGATCAGGCCGCCCTGCTTTCGCAAATGCTGCCGGATCATCACTGGGTCTACGGTCCGGGTTTCGACATGGACGCCAGCCAGCGCGACGTCAAGGGCCGCCTGGTCAACCGCCGACGACAGTTCGGCTGCATGCTGCTGTCGCGCCTGCCGATCGTCTGGTCGCGTTGCCACATCTGGCCCCACAGACGCACCGTTACGCCCTTCAACATGCAGGGCCAGGCGCTGGAAGGCATGATCCGCACAGCCTGGGGTCCGCTGCGGGTGATTTCTCTGCACCTCTCCCATGTCAGCGAACAGGAACGTTTAGCCCAGATCGAGTTCCTGCTGGTTCGCCATCGCGAAACACCCTTCGATGGCGGCGTCTGGTGCGGCGACGAGCGCGAAGACTGGGCCAACGGCGAAGCTGCGCCCGACAATCCGCTCAGCGCCATCTGGATGGGCGATTTCAACAGCACCCCGGACTCGACCGAATACCACCGCATGGTGGGGTCCTCGCCTTATCATTCAGGTGCGCTGCACGTCGACGCCTTCCACGACAGCACGACGCTGGGCGGCCATCAGGCGGATGCCTTTACCAGCCATGATGGGCCCGACGAGGATGGTTCCCACCGGCGCAGACGCCTGGATTATTGTTTCACCACGGCCGATCTGGCTTGCCGTGTGCGCGGCATGAACATCGACGAAGCCGAAGGGGCATCGGACCACAAACCGGTCTGGACCGAACTCGACCTGGAAGGTCCGTCCTGAGCTCCGTCTTGCCCCCATTCACGGCTTGGTGATTTGCCCCGACCGGCACGATCGCCAAGTTTTCCGGCGTGGATGATAACGACGAGATCCCCCCGGCAAGCCCGGTGCGACGCAATCTGCTTCTGGCCGGTGGTGTCCTGACCCTGGCAGCCTTTGTCGTGCCGCAACTGCCGAGCAGCGAACTGCGCGACGACCTCACCTCCCCCGCCGACAAAGCCGTCGCCTTCATTGACAGCCTGGCGCTGACCCAGGTCCGCAACGATCGCTTGGCCCACACCTGGGTGCGGCGCTGGGACCGGGATGTCGATGTGCTCCTGATGACACCCGCTCCTGACAACCTCGTCGAAGACCTCGACGATGCCCTCGTCACCCTAGCCGACCTGACCGGGCTCAATCTGGCCCGCGCCGATGCGCGTGTGGCAGGTCGAGGCGTGTTCGACATCTACGTCCGAACCGGTACAGAGATGTCCGAGGAATTCGGCAACGGCTTGATGTTCTGCAACACCCATAGCCGGGGTTTTGCCGGTTCCATGCGTTTTGCCCGGATCGATATCAGCGAAGATCATCCAGGCTGCCTGCGCCATGAACTGATGCATGCCCTGGGCTTCACGAACCACTGGGAGGAGCCTGTCGCCCACCCCAGCATGGCCTCGGTCCTGGCAAAACACGGCTCGCCTTTCAGAAGCAGCGACTATTCCAAATGGGATGAACTCGCGATCCGAACGCTCTATGACCCCGAGCTTCCGCCGGGCACCCATCGCTCGCTTGCGCTTGGAACCATCCGGACCCGCGTCGAACGGGCCCTGGAGTCGTCAGTCTAACGCTCTCTCACACAGGTGAAATACGCTGCGACAGGGATGCGTAAAATCACGTTGGCGGATCTTCCAGCCGCTCGCCTCGATCAGGGCCTCCCAGCGTTTCACCGGATAACCCTTGTACCCCAGCTCCCATTTGTGGCCCCAGGGGTCATCATGGACCTTGAAGGTTTTGCCGCCGCGCAGTTTCTTGAGCGCAAACGCGTGACGCCAGGTGAAGGGATTGAGGTAGACCGACCAACCCAGCTGGAAACCCTCATAAGGCACCGAAAGCACAAGATAACGTGCGCCGCTGTCGTGGAACTTCGTCAGAACCGGCAGGGCGTCATCCCATGAGAGATGTTCCAGCGTCTCGCAACAGAGAATGACATCGAACCCGGCAATCGTTTCCGGTTCAAAGCTTGTCAGATCGGCTTTGATATGCGGTCGCTGTGGTTTTTCAAATGGCGGTTCAAACAGGTCCAGGGTCGAAACATCGTAACCGGCATTGTCGAGCATTGCCGTGACGAGCCCGAGATAAGGTCCGACCTCCAGAATCCGGCTGACTTCGAGACCGGCCAGCAGGTTGATCTGCATCCACTGCTGACCGATGCGTTTTTCCGAATGATAGGCATGCCACTCGGCACGGCGGTTGGCCGCGTCGTCCATCGACGAGCGGGTGATGGGGGTGATGACATCGCGATCCATGACGCGGAACCTAGCGGACCCGGGCCGGTCAGGCGAGCGGCGGGTGGCCGACACCTGGGCGCGCCGCCTCATAGGCAGCCGCGGCACGCAGAACCATCGCGTCGGCATGACGTGCACCCACGACATGAAGACCGACCGGAAGGCCGTCAGAGGTTAGGCCACAGGGCACGCTCAACCCCGGCTGCCGTGTGAAGTTTGTCGTATAGAGCGCACCGCTCCAGGGCAGATCGGCGCGTTTGCCGTTGTCCGGGTCCGACATGCCGACATCGAACGCCGGGACGGAGGTCGCGGCGGTCAGCATAATATCGAAGCCCGTGAAAAACTGTGCCATGGCGGCACCGATTCTGCGCTGTTCCAGTTCGGCGTGTTTCACGTCCATCGCGGTGTGGCGGTCAGCAGCAGCCGCATCCTTGCGCATCTGCTCGTTCAGCAGCGGCCTTTTGGCTGCCGGTACGGAGTCGACGATCGCGCGCGCCGCCAGCCTCACCAGCACATAATAGGGTGCGATCGGGTCCTCGATCTCCGGCGTCGCCTCGACGACCTCGGCACCGAGATCACCGAAGACGTCAGCCGCAGCGCGAACCGCCGCTTCGACCTCTGCGTCTAATTCCATGAAACCCAGGTCGGGACTAAGTCCGACCTTGAGCCCCGCGACACCCTTGCCCAGGCCGGCAGAAAAATCGGTGCCATCATCGGGCAGGCTTTCCCAGTCGCGCGGATCAGGCTTGCCAATCACGTTGAGCGCGAGCGCCAGGTCGCCAACCGAGCGCGCCATCGGCCCGACATGGCTCCAGGTGCCACAGAGTGCGGGTTGATGCAGCGGCACACGGCCCCAACTGCCTTTCAGCCCGGCAATGCCGCAGAAACTGGAGGGAATGCGGATCGAGCCTCCCTCATCCCCGCCCAGAGCAAGTGCAGCCATGCCTGTCGCGACCGCAACGGCACTACCGCCACTCGAACCACCGGGCGTTTTCTCCGGGTTCCAGGGATTGCGTGTCAGGCCGGTCAGCCGGTTTTCGCAGACACCGTCCCAGCCATGCTCGGCGGTGCAGGTCTTGCCCGTGATCACCGCTCCGCCGTTGCGCAGATGCGTGACCGAGGGGGCATCTTCCATGACCGGTTTGTCATCGGACGTCAGCGAACCGTAGCGCAGGGGCATGCCCGCGACCGGAATGAGATCTTTCACACCAACGGGAACCCCATCCAGCGGACCGCGCTGCGCTCCTTCGGCCCAGCGCGTGGCCGATGCCTGGGCCTGTTGGCGCGCCGTGTCGGCCGCGACATGGGCCATCGCGTTGTAGGTGCCGTCGAGAAGCTCGATGCGTTGCAGGCAGGCTTCAAGGACATCGACGGGCGAAACTGCGCCGGATCGGTATCCGGCGTTGAGCTCGGCGATCGAGGAGAAGCAGAGGTCGTCGCTCATGCGGTAATCCTTGCCAACGTGACTGCACGACAGGCAACGTGGCCTTCCTCTTGGTAGCAATCAAGCCCATGGCCACTGGCCCGCTCTACCCACGGACCGACCATTGGCTACGCTGCCTCCCGACAACGACACCCCGCGGGGTTCCATGCCAATCGATCTCAAGACCTTCAACGTCGACGACGAGATCGTCGCCTTCGAGCGTGCGCCGGCCGATCTGCCTTACTTTCCCGAGTGGGGCTTTGCTTCGCTCGTGGAGCGGCATATCTCGATGCTGGCAGTCGTGGCCTACGCCGCCAGCGATCGCACATCGCGTTCGAAACCTCTCAACGTGCTCGAGATCGGCTCCTGGGTCGGTGCCTCTCTGCTGACCTGGGCCCACGGCATCAAATCCTATAACGACGGTCGGGGAAGCATTGTGGCGATCGACCCGCTCGAGCCCTTCCGCGACATGACCGACAAATCGACCCACCTCTTCGCCCGGGTCATGGACCAGTTGCTCCAGCGCGATCTGCCCTACCGGGTGTTCCGCCACAACTGCGCCTTTGCCGGGATTGATGGCGGCGTATCCCACATCCGCACATCGAACCGTGAGATCGGCGCTCTGCTGCGCGACGAGAGCTTCGACATCGTCTACGTCGATGGCGAACACAGCTACCAGGGCGTCTGTGTCGACCTGGAAACCGCGATGCGGGTGGTTCGCGTGGGCGGCTTCGTCTGCGGCGACGATCTCGAGATCCAAGCTCACCAACTACCCGACGGCGTGCTGGCCGCGACGCGAGACGAACTTGATGCCATCGCACCCGACACCGGGTCGAGCTATCACCCGGGCGTCACCGCCGCGATCGCCGAGCGGTTGGGACCAATCGCCAGCGAGAGCGGATTCCGGACGGTCCGGCGTATGCCGGACCATTTCCAGTCGATCAGCTTCGACGTTCTGGGCCACTCCATGCCGCCTCACCTGCCCGACCGCCTCAAACCCTATTTCGAATCCCAGCTCCAGCAACGCACCGACAGTTTCTCGGCGAAACAGGCGCAAGGCACCAGCGCGCTCAACGACGGCTAGCTCAATCCGGTCCAGGCCGCCCGGATCACCATGTCAGCGCACAGCTCCGATCGCCATCGAACGGTCAGACCGGAAGATCGGCCGACACGTCGCCGATCTCGTGCGCCCGAACTTCCTCAATGACGCGGACCAGATTGGTGGCGATGGCATCGACCATCGCCTTGCCCTTCTCGGCTGTTGCAGGCCTGGGATCTCCAACCGTGCCGTCTGGTGCGGTGCTCGCGCGCAGACCTTCTGGTGTGACAAAACGCGAAAGCGCGTTGCCGGCAAGCGCGGGGTCGAGTTCGGTGGGATAATCAAACGAGCCACCGCCGAAGGGCGCGTTGCTGATCTTCGCCGCACCGGCCTCTTCCATCGCGACATGTTCGGCCGCCCAATGAAGCGCCAGCGAACTTTCAGCCTCAGCAGCGTGATCGAGGCCGTCGGAGCCGAGGTCACACAGCGCCTTGATCTCGTGGCGCGCAATCAAGCCGGCATCAGCGACCACGACATGGGCGCCGGTCCGGTTCATCAGGCGCACGGCAGCAATCTCCATCGGCTGCAGGTTTGCGATCCGGTTGCCGTTGAAAAAGATGATCCGCTTGAAGCCGTGATAAATCAGCGAGCTCGCAACATCCTCGGCCACGGCCTGCAGGGTCGCGGCAGATAGCGTGACGGTGCCGGGATACCCCATGTGATGGGGTGACCAGCCATAGGGAATCGCCGGTGCGACGACGGCGTTGGCCAAGCGTGCCGCAGCCTCACAGGAGGCCTCGGCCCATCCGGTATCGACCAGCAGCGGCAGATGCCGGCCATGCTGTTCGGTCGCCCCGATCGGAATCAGCGCGACATCATCCTCGGCCAGATGCGCCTCGACCTCGGGCCAGCGCAGTTCATGAAGCCGGACGGTGCGAAGTGCCATGTTTTAGAACTCCAGCAATTCGGCGAGTTGTTCGACGATGGCGGGGTTGCCCAGAAGGACATCATGGCCCCTGCCCCGGCCGGTCTCGCGCACCAGCACGACGCCTCCGGCTTCTTCGACGATCACCTTGGTCGGTGCGAAATCCCACAACGAAAGGTCGGGATCAAAGACACCATCAAGTGCGCCGCGTGCCGCAGCCATATGGGCATAGACATCGCCGAAAGCCCGCAGGTCCTTGGTGGCATCAAACAAACGCCTGTGAAGGTGCTCGAGCCCACTTTGGCGGTACTGGTAGGGCGAACCGGTCGAGAGCATGGTCTCGTAGAGATCCGTCCGTTCGGAAACGCGGATCGGCTGGCCGTCGCGAAAGGCCCCGCCACCGCGCGATGCCCAGAAGGTCTCGCCCAGGCCCGGCAGATGGGCGACGCCGACCAGGATCTCGGAGGTCTCGCGGTTCTCCAGCGCGATCAACGTGCTGTAGACCGGAATATCGCGCGAAAACGGATGGGTGCCGTCAATCGGATCAACCACCCAGCGCCAGGGTGCAGTGCCCTCCTCCTCGCCTTCTTCCTCGCCCAGGATCGCGGCCCCTTCGGGATAACCGGCATCGTGCAGCACGGCGCGCACCATGCGCTCGGCCTGGGCATCGGTCTCGGTCAGGTGGCTGCCGTCTTCCTTGATTTCGACACTGAAGCTCTGGGCGCGTGCAGCAGCCGCGATCATGGCCGAAGGCGCTTCTGCGGCCCGGCGGGCAATCTCAACGGCACGCTCAAGATCGATCTTTGTCACCGGCCGGCCTAAACCCAGTCGCCGCTGATGTGACGGGCAAGAACGCGTCTGGCAGAATCGCTTTCCAGATGGCGCTCGCGGAACGGGCGGATCAGTGGGCTGTCCTCGATCCCGTCCATCTCGGCGAACCAATAGGCAAACATCATCAGGTAAAAATCGACCACGGTCATGCTGTCGCCGACCATGTGGCAGCGACCGTCGATCGCCGCACACACAACACCCCATTGGTGATTCAGTACCTTGGTGCCGCGCGCCAGGATCGAGGCTTCATGCGCAGGCTCGTCAGTCGAATTGTCAGGATGGAAAATCTTCATCGAGGTCGGGTAGACCGCAGCAGCGAGATAAAACATCCAGCGCAGATGCTCGCCCTGCAGCGCACTGCCGGCAGGCGGCAACAGGTTCTCGGCACGGCGTTGTGCCAGCAGTAGCAGGATGGCGGCTGATTCCGTCATCACCAGACCATCGTCATCGACCAGCACCGGCACCTCGCGCAGCGGATTGATCTCTGCAAACGAAGGCGGCTGAATGGCATCGCGATACCCCGTCACCAGCGAACGCTGATAGGGGATCCCGAGCTCTTCCAGCATGAATTCGACGGTCAGTGAGCCCGACCACGGCCGGCCATAAAGCGTGTAACTCACGATGCCGCCTCCCTTGCCTTGCGCAGCATGTCCTTGGCGATGACGAGCTGCTGGATCTGTGATGTGCCCTCGTAAAGCCGATAAATCCGGACATCGCGATAGAGCCGCGCGACGGCATAATCGTTGATGTAACCCGAACCGCCATGGATCTGAACGGCGCGGTCGGCGACGCGCCCGACCATCTCGCTGGCGTAATACTTGGCTTCGGCACCCAGCCGCGTGATCGGCTCGCCCGCTTCGAAGCGGCGTGCGCTGTCACGCACCAGCGCCCAGGCGACATCACACTCGGTCCTGCTGTCGGCCAGCATCGCCTGGATCAGCTGGAACTCGCCGATCGGCTTGCCGAACTGCTCGCG
>JABIUG010000005.1 GCA_018700655.1 Rhodospirillaceae bacterium
AACTCACGCGCCAGCCCCCGGGTGAGGCCGATGATGCCCATCTTGGCCGCCGAAACATGCGCCCGTTCGGCCGCTCCGACATAGGCGCCCAGACCGGTGAACAACACGATGCGGCCGAATCTGCGTTCGGCCATACCGGGCACGATCCCCAGTGCCAGATGCATGGTGGAATCAAGGATGAGGCTTCGGACCGATTCCCATTCTGGCGTCGTGACCGTTTCGAACGGCTGATGGGGCCGTATCGCGACGGTGTGCACAAGCACATCGATGGGCCCGAGTTTTTCACCCGAATGGCGCAGCAGTTCTTCGCAACCTTCCCGCTTTGAGAGGTCTCCAAGCGTGGTGTGGGTATCGATGCCATGCCGTGCGGCCTGATCGGCGGTTTCCTGCAGGCCGCCGGCATCCTGATGGGCAGCCAGGGAGAGATGACAGCCTGCCCGGGCGAGGCGCAACGCGATGGCGCGACCGATGTTGCGCGATGCTCCGGTGACGATGGCGTTTTTGCCCTGAAGCGAAGTCACGGTCGCCGTCCCTTTCCAGCCAGATGAGTTCGCAGGCTAGCGGTTGTGCCGCACCAAGCCAACGTGAAGGCGTCCTGGCGTCTGATGGTGTGGTTGTTCACGTTGTCGTGTCGCTGTCTCGGTTCATGCTGACAGGCGGGTGTCGTCTTCCTATCTGGAACGCATGAACCTGTTGTTTCGAACTGCTCTGGCCGCTGCCGTCTTCCTCGTTGTGCCCCTTGCGCAAGCAGACGATGGGTCCATCGTGCTGACGACCGACAAGCGTGAGATACTGGCCTCGCTTGCTCCGATCAGCGGGCCACAGGTCACATCAGAGGGTCTTGACGGCAAGGTTGTCGTGGTCACGTTCTTTGCCAGCTGGTGTCCGCCCTGTCATGTCGAGTTCGAACATCTTAACGCGCTCTACGAGACCTATCATGACCGGGGTGTCGAGATTGTCGCGGTGAATGTCTTCGAGCTGCAGGGCGGCTTCAACGACGGCGGGGTTCGGCTGCAAGGTTTCATTGAAGATTTCAGACCGCAGTTCTCGCTGGTCGAGGGCGACAAGGCAGTGAGGGAGGCATTCGGCCATGTCGCGCGCATCCCGACCGTGTTTGTCTTTGATCGAAGCGGGGAGCCGACCCTGCAGTTCGTTCACATCCGGGACGCCGAGAAGACCAATCCCACGCAGGAAGAGGTCATCGCGGCGATAGAGGCCGGCCTTTAATTCGGAACGTGGATTTCCGGTGAAAGCCTCAGCCCGGCCCAGCCTCAAACCGGGGCAGGGGTCCGGTGATTTCGTGCCACTTGCATTTGTCGGCGGTGAAGATCTGGGCGACCGGTTTGAATCCGGGATCATCGTCAAGGCTGCCCAACGGAATGACGGTGACGCCGCGTTCGGTATCCCTCCGTGGCATCAGCGCGCTGCAGGTCTTGCAGAAAACCTGCGTGAAATGTTTGGCGCCCGGCACCTTGTAGCTTTTCAGATTGTCTTCGCCCTTGGTGAAGGTGACGCCATCCAGCGAAGTGAAGCCGTTGCTCGCAAAGGGTGCTGCGCGGCCCTGGCGGCAACGCGAGCAATGGCAGTAATAAGCCGTTTTCATCGGTTCGGTGACGAGGTACCCGACCGCCCCGCACATGCAACCGCCGCGTACGGCGCCGTCGACCGGTTTTGCCGCGGGCGGATTGGGAAAGCTGGGAAAGCCGGTTTCCGGCGGATAGGCGTCATGACGGGGAAGGTTGCCGGTGAGATCGTGCCAGGGTGAGCTGTCGACGACGAAAATGTCATAGTCCGATCCGCGCCCATCGTCGTGGCAGCCGCCCGGTGCAACCCAGAATCCACTGGAGCCGCCGCCATAGGGCACGACGGAACCGCAGGTGTCACAGGAACTGCGCAGGAGCTCCTTCGATGAGCCGTACTGCACCAGCGTGTCGGTATCGCTTGTCCAGTGGAACTGTTCCGGCTTGACGAACCAGTACGTGCCAAAGGCCGTGCCATGCGCCTTCTGGCACATCTTGCAATGGCAATTGAATGCGTAGAAAGGTTCTGCGCTGATTTCCCATGTCAGGCTTCCGCACAGACAACGTCCCTGATTCTTCACCTAGCCCTCACATATCGATGTTCTGTGTCGTTCGAATTCTGCCTCAGGGCATGGTTAGAACGAACTCGTCCCAGATGACAAAGCCTTTGCCGGAAATCTCGGCACCGGCAGTCGCGTCTTCCGGGGCAATATCGGTCTCCATGGTGCGAACACTCATCAGACCGCCGCCGGTCACACCCTCATAGCGGTCGTTGCCGCTCACGATCTGGAAGTCACCATCGCAACCGATGAATACGGTACCGACGCAGGTCCAGATGGCATACATCTGCGCGCCGTCGGGCTCGGTGATCACACATTCGCCGGAACCTTCCATGACGCTGGTCGCGGCGTTGTTTTCCAGGCTCGATGTGCACATCACATCGGCTGTATCGACCAGCCCGTTGCCGTCATCGAGGAAGAGGTCGCCGGTCATGGTCGAGAGCGTGCGGAAGCTGTCCTCACTGGTCACCACGATCAGACCTTCGGAATCGAGTGCGGCAAAGCCTGTATAGGTTCTGGTCTGTTGGGCATGCGCAGCGCCTGCAGCGGCGATGAAGGCCAATCCGGCAAGGATGCCGGCAAATTGTTTTGTCGTGATTTGCATGATCTTGCTTTCCGAATGCGGGACGCGGCCCGGGACATGTGGCTGAACGACCAAAACATAAGATGGGATGGGCGGTTTGTCTGGTTCTTTCGGTGATAGATGACACATCGGATCGTTCGCCCCGGGAGTATGTCTGACCACAGAGGCGTGACGTTTCGTCCGTCACCGGAACTTGCGAGGGCGTGATGACCAGCGACCATGAGAAATTCGGCGGATTTCAGGGCATTGTCACCGATATTGCCGAAGTGACTGAGGCGCTCGGCCCACCGATGCCGCAGGTTCTGACCAAAGTCATGGATCATCTCGATGATGTTTGCCGCAACTACATTGCCGCGTCGCCCTTCTGCCTGTTGTCCTCGGTTGACCCTGAAGGCGCGATCGACATTTAGCCCAAGGGCGATGCGCCAGGCTTCGTGCAGGTGCTCGATGACAACCACCTTGCGATTCCAGATCGCCCGGGTAGGCTATGCACCTTGCCTGTAGCTCTGCTCCTACTATCACTGCACCGGCTACGCCGACAAATGTCAGGGTAATCCCTCGTCCTGTCGGCGCAAGCATGTGCGCGAAGGCGCCGGCCTTTGCCATTGTGGTCCATGTCGAACGCGCTTTTGTCCATTGCCCCAAATGTGTGATGCGCTCGAAGCTGTGGCAGTCTGAGGCGTGGGGGAATGCGCATGTCGCATCGATCGGCGAGGCGATGATCGCCCATGGAAATCTGACGATGAGTGAGGACGAATTGTTCGAAAAGGCCCGCAAGGCGGGTGCGCTGGAGCTCTATTAGTTCAGGCAGCCAGCTTGGCGCGTTCTTCCAGGGCCGCAGCAGGGGGAGCCGCGCTGGCGACGCCCATTTCGTCCAGTGCCTCGCGGGCTGCTTCGACGACCTCACGCATGACATGTTCATCCATCTGGCCGATGCAGCCGACACGGAAGCTCTCGACCGCGGTGAGTTTGCCCGGATAGATAATGAAGCCTTTGGCCTTGAGCAGGTCATAGAACCGGTCGAAGGCGAAGGCGGGATCCGCCGGGCAGAAGAAAGTCACGATGATCGGCGAAAGCCAGCGGTCCGGCAGCAGGGTCTCGAAACCCAGTTCGCGCATGCCTGCAACCATGACATCGCGGTTTCGGGTGTAACGTGCGCCGCGTCCTGCAACACCCCCTTCTTCGCGATGGGCCCTGAGCGCCTCCAGGAACGCAACGACGGTGTGGGTCGGCGGCGTGAAACGCCACTGGCCGGTCTTGTTCATGTGGCTCCACTGGCCGTAGAGATCGAGGCTGAGCGAATGGCTGCGGCCCCTGGCTTCCTCCAGCGCTGACTTTTCGGCGATGACAAAGCCGAATCCGGGAACACCTTCGATGCATTTGTTGG
>JABIUG010000042.1 GCA_018700655.1 Rhodospirillaceae bacterium
TCCGGCCGCCTATCACAAGCTCTTCTCAGGCCCGATGCTGAACTGGAACTATGAAACCGAGGAGGAGCCGGGCGCCTTCGATCGAAAGATCTTCCATCCTCGCGGAAAAGTCGTGGGCGGATCGACCTCGATCAATGCCATGATCTACATGCGCGGGCATCCGCACGACTACGACAACTGGGCAAGAGATTTTGATCTTCCCGATTGGTCGTATGCCCATTGTCTCCCTTACTTCAAAGCCGGCGAAACAAGTGAGCGCGGCGCCGACGACTGGCGCGGTGATGCCGGCCCCATGACGACCCGCCAGGGGAAAACACAGAACCCACTCTATGACGCCTTGATCGAGGCGGCAGATCCGTCGGGTCATGGTTTGTCACATGACCTCAATGGCTACCGGCCTGAGGGCCTGGCCAGGCTTGATCGATCTGTCACGCCCAAGGGGCGCCGGTGCAGCGCAGCCGTGGCGTATCTGAGGCCATCCTTAAGCAGAGAAAACTTCAAACTCAAAACCGGGGCCATGGTTCACAAGGTTGTCCTGCAAGGCAACCGTGCGGTTGGGCTGGAGTATGTGCACGGCGGTCAGGCCCATCGTGTCGAGGTCGAGAAAGAGGTCATTCTTTCCGGGGGAGCCATGAACAGCCCCCAGCTTCTCATGCTCTCAGGCATCGGGCCGTCCGGTCACTTGCGTGAACACGGAATTGACGTCCAGATCGACCTGGCGGGTGTTGGTCAGAACCTTCATGACCACCCACTAGTCGACCTGAAGTACGAATGCACAAAACCGGTTACACCCCACAACCTCACCAATCCGTTCGTCAAACTCAAGACCGGCGCGCAGTGGATGTTGACTGGCACGGGTCTGGCGGCAAGCAACATGTATGAAGCCGGCGGCCTGGTCCGAAGCAATCCGGATATCGACTACCCCAACATCCAGATTCAATTGTGTTCGGTGGGCGTCGAATTCACCGATAGCGGCATACAGCTGGATCAGGGCTTTCACATGTATCAGGACCTGTTGCGGCCAACCAGCCGCGGCGAGCTGACACTTCGTTCGGCCGATTTGACCGACAAGGTGCGGTTGAAGTTCAACTACTTTGCGACAGAAGAGGATCGACGCAACGCCGTGGACGGGATGCGAACGACGCGCGAAATCGTTGCGCAAAAGTCGTTCGATCACCTCCGCGGCAAGGAGATCTATCCTGGCAAAGACAAGCAGAGCTTTGAGGAACTTGACGAGGCCATTCGCTCAAAGAGTGAAACCGATTTTCATCCTGCCGGGACCTGCCGCATGGGCAACGACAGTATGGCCGTTGTCGACGGGGAGATGCGTGTTCATGGCGTTGAAGGACTAAGAGTCGTCGATACTTCGGTCATGCCCCGCGTGACGAGCGGAAATACCAACGCTCCAACCCAGATGATCGCTGCACGTGCCGCCGATTTCATCCTTGGCAAACCACAGAGAGCGCCACTTAACCCAGGGTTCCATTTCAACGAGCAGGAAGTTTGAACCCGGCGCCGCCCCCGTGACATGATCGTTTGGTCGCGCGTGGCGCGCGGTCGGGCAGGATCAAGATGCAGAACAGTCCGTTGGTACCGATCGTACCGGAACGCTACTTCGAAGGGATCGGAACGCCCCACGGTAACATGCCCGCGGAGTCACTCTTCGCGCTGATCAAGGAACGGGTCGCCCGGCACGGCTCTGATCCGGCCTTTGTCGCGCAGGAAGGAAGCTGGACGCTGTGTGAGGCGTGGCAACGCGCTCTGGCGCTGGCCGGCCGACTGCATAAGGCCATGGCTGGTGAGCCCTGCCCCGTCGTCGTGTTCGCCGAAAAGAACCTGACCCAGGCCGCGGCGTTCCTTGCCTGTCTGCGCCTGGGCGTGCCGTGGATACCGATCACGCCGGGCACGACAGACCTGCGCACCCGCCATGTGCTGGGCCAGGCAGCTCCCTTTGTACTGGTACACGATGCCGCCCTTCCCACACCGGAATCTGGCGAACTGGCCGAAGCCATTCTGGCGCATGATCCGTTTGGCGCCATCACGCCACCTGGCGTCCTGCCGCCGCCGCCCGACCCCACGGCCACGGTCGTGGTCGCCTTCACGTCCGGTTCGACCGGCGTGCCCAAGGGCGTCCCGGTCTCGCTGGGCAGCATTGTGCGGCAATGCCGCTATGCGCACGACTACATGGGTTTGCGGCCCGATGATCGCCAGTTTCATCTGGGCAACATGCGCTTCAGCCTGGTGCAGCAGATGCTCCAGCCCTTTCTGGGCGACGGCGCGACGATTCTCATGCCGGTCGAGGCCACTGCATCGGACTGTATCGCGGCGATGCTTGGCGACCGCTGCACCCAGCTTGGCGGCTGGGCCGGCTTCCTGGGGCTGCTGGCACGCCACCCTGGGGGGCGCGAGGCGTTCGCCCACGTGCGCTCGGTCAACGTCTTCAGCGACGGGCTTACCTGGAAAGAGGTCGCCGATCTGCGTGCCTTGCTGCCCGACGATGCCGTGCTGGGCTACAGCTATGGCCTGACCGAAACCTACCACATACTGCTCGACCACCTTGGCCCGACGCAACCGGACGGCAAGCTCCACATGGGCCTGCCGGTCAGGGGTGTGGAACTCTGGTTCGAGGGCGAGCCAGAGCGCGATGCCGACGGCGCCCTGACCGGCCCGCTTGCCGTCACGCTGGCACCGGGACAAAAGGACTACTGGCGAACAGGTCAGAACGCCGACCGGTTTCTGCCCCACCCGTGCGATCCCGATCTGTCCGTGCTGTGCACGCGCGACATCGTCCGTCAGGCGCCCGAAGGGCGTTTCTGGTTCGTGGGCCGCGCCGACAATCAGATCAAGATGCACGGCCACCGTATCGAGATCGAGGAGATCGAAGCCGTCGCGCGTCAGGTCGGTGGCGTCGAAATTGCCGGCGTCGTGCCACAGCGCAGCGCCGGCGGCGACATCGAACGGCTGGTCCTGCATGTCGCCTCCAAGGGTGACGTCATAGCGAACGCCAGGAGCCTGGAGCATCACATGGCTCAGGCGTTGCCTCAGCCGATGCGTCCGGCATCGATCATCGTCTCGTCTGCGCTGCCCATGACCACATCGGGAAAGA
>JABIUG010000351.1 GCA_018700655.1 Rhodospirillaceae bacterium
ACACCATGCCGATGTTTCGTTCATGGGTAGCCTTGGTCGTGAGGTCTTCGCCATCAAGCACGATGTTGCCGGTGGTTGCGGTCTCCAATCCTGCAATCAGGCGCAGCAGGGTCGTCTTGCCGCAGCCTGAGGGTCCCAGAAAGGAAATGAAACGTCCTTCAGGGATGGAAAGGTTGATATCGGCAACGGCGGTGACCGATCCGAATCGTTTGCAGATGTTCTGGAGTTCTAGGCCGCTCATGTAATCCAACCAAGTATCGTGAAGGAGGGAAACGGATTTGTCTTAACCAAGGCACATTAGTCTTATTACAAGTCAGGCAACGCTGAGAAGATATTTCTGCCATCGGCGGGCAATCCAGCCGCTTTCATTTTCGTAGACCGAGAAGTTGGGAACGATCGGCGGGATATCACTTGAGACCAGGGCAAACTCGGCATCGGTGAGATCCGTCTTTTCACGAGCAACCACGGGCGCTGTTCCGAGCTGGCGCGAAATCATGCCCTGTGTCGCCGGGTCGATACAGAAATTGATGAATTCGGCGGCCTGATCGCCGGCTTTGGAACCCTGAAGTACGGCCCAGGAGCCGAAACCGATGACGCCGCCTTCTTTCGGGAACGTAGAGCGAAACGGGAACCCTTCCTTGATCGCGGTCTGTATGGCGTCGTTGTAAAAGCCGCCACCCCAGACTTCGATTCCCTCGAAACGTCGTTCGAAGTCGGCCTCGTCGTTCCACCAGATTTTGACGTTATCTTTAAGCTCTGCGGCTTTTGCCATGCATTTGTTCAAATCGTCATGACTGGCCATGCTCGCTGTTCCATCGAAAAACGTATGGGCCACGATGTCGATCAGATAGCTGGAGTTGATGTCGCCGTCCCAGCCCAGTTGCTCCGAGAATTTCTCGTCCCAGGCATCGGCCCAGGACGTTGGTGCCTGGGGTACAGAGTCGATGTTGGTCACAAAGGTCAGATACCAGGCCATCACGGCGATAGCATCGGTCTTGCCGTCGCTATTCTGGTGGATCAGATGGTCGGATACATTGTCGGCGTTCTTGATCTTTGACGTATCAAGTGGCCCAAAGATCGAACCCCATTCGGTCGCGCTCTGCCATCCGCACATGGTGACATCAACAGACAGGGGCCCATTTTCGACCTCATCATGCAGTTTCTGAAACCACGAATCGCCGTCGGGCTGCGCAACGGAAGCGATCTGGATACCGGTTGCTTGCGTAAACACCGGGTAGACCTCTAGCTTCAGTGTGTCCTCGAAGATGCCGGCATAGGACGAAACACGCAGAGGCTCGTCGGCCCAGGCCCGGCGCAGGACCGCGGGTGTTGCCAGCCCTGCAGCCAGAAGCGGCCCACTGCGGGAAATCAGGCGGCGGCGACTAAGGGGTCGTTTGATCATCGCTCGGGCGAAACCTCACCGTTGATGCCAGCGGAATATCATCACGCCGCTTGCATTCAGCGCTCGTGACCATTTCAACGGCTTTTGCGAACTGTGGCAAGCTGTCAGCGGCGTAAGTGATATCGTGATGACCCATGGCAAGGAAAATCCCATTCCGATGATCGGTTCGATGCAACCCGGCGTGTTCCTGCGGGAGCACTGGCAACGGGCTCCCCTGTTGGTGCGCGGAGCGATTGGTGACCTCGCCGTCATGCCCGGGGTCGCGGATGTGCTCGAAATTGCCTGCGAGGATGCCGCCGATGCACGGCTCGTCCTGCGACAGGGCGAGGAACACCAGATGGAATCGGGCCCACTGGCGCCTGCTCGATGGAACCAGTTGGACGAGACATGCTGGACGATTCTGGTTCAGTCCATGGAAGTTTGGATGCCCCAGCTTCAGGCGTTGCGCCAAAGTCTCGGATTCCTGCCGTTCTGGCGTTTCGATGACATCATGGTTTCAGTCTCGTCAGCGGGAGGTGGTGTCGGGGCTCACGTCGATCAGTACGATGTATTCCTGATTCAGGCAGCCGGGCGTCGCCGCTGGCGCTGGGGCGGACCTGTTGGTTCTTTACGTCCCAATACAGCCTTGCGCCAGGTCGAGGGGTTTTACCCGACGGAAGAAGCGGTTCTCGAAGCCGGCGATCTTCTGTATCTGCCGCCCGGTGTCGTCCATGAAGGGACTGCGCTGGATGATGGTGCGATGACTGTTTCGGTCGGCTTCCGGGCGCCGGGCCTGAGCGATCTGATGTCTGCTCTTGCCGACGTCGCGGCGGAACGCTGGCAGGACGACAGCGAAGGCGAGCCGCGGTTCGGCGACGCCGGGCGCACACCGGCCACGGATTCCAACGCCATCGAAGCTGAGGATCTGGCGGCCTTGAAGGAACTGATGAAGGCGGCGCTGGATGATGATGCCCTGTTCCTGCGCGCCGTCGGCGGCCAGGTCTCCCTGCCAAGGTTCGCGCCCGAGCCTCTGGATCAACCGGTTGCGACGGACGAACTCGACGCTCTCTTCGGCCGGGGAGGCTGGCTGGAGCGCTGGGCAGGATCGCGCCTGTTCCAGTGCGCGGGAGAGGAGAACAGGGCGACCCTGTGCTTTGATGGTGTCAGCGCAGAAGTTCCATCGGCATTTGTGACGGCAGTCCTCTCCAGCGATCGGATCGATGCGGCAGCCTGGCGCACGTGGCGCTCCGAGCCGTCAGCCGTCGCAGTGGTGCTGGCGATGGTCGAAACCGGCACCTATGGCGTTGTCGAAACCGGCGAAGACTAGATCTCGGCTGCTGCCGCGTCGGCGGCTTCCAGTACAAACGCGATGTCCTCATCGGTCAGGACGGCGGACATGAACCAGGTGCCGCGGGCCGTGACCCTGACACCGCGATCCTGCAAACCCTGGATGAACCGGGCGCGCATCGGCTCGTCGGTGGCCTTGTAATCGCGGTAGTCCTTCAGCGGCGGATTTTCGGTAAAGGTGGTCGAGAAAATCTGCCCCAGGCCCTGGGTATGGAGCGGCAGGCCGCGCCGCTGTGCGATCTCTTTCAGCCCGTCGATCAGCATGGTGCCGTCGCGTTCGACCTTGCCGTAGATCGCGCCGTCGTCGGCTGCCAGCATTTCGATCGAAGCGCGACAGGCCGCGACGCTAG
>JABIUG010000352.1 GCA_018700655.1 Rhodospirillaceae bacterium
GTTGCGCCGGCCCCTTCTGGGCCGCGCTGCGCTGGCTTCATCGTCCTGCGACGTCATATCCCTGTGCGTCGGCCCTCAGTTGGCCTTGGACGGCACGCCAGCCTTCATGCGCAGATTCTGCTTCATGATCCGGGTCGTGGCTTCCGCACTGCCGTCGTGGAAGCTTCCGAACCACTTGTCGAGCGGCACCAGCATCTGGCCGTAGTTGCAGTTGTAGTAGCGGTGATGGAGCTGGTGGAACAGGTTGGCGACATCCATCACGTTTTTTCCCTTCACATCGACGTTCTGATAGCCCGTGTGGCCTGTGCTCGCCCCGGTGGTCAGGAAGAAGCTGTGATAGAGCATGTGCAGCGGATGCGATGCGATCACCAGATGCAGCAGCATTGAGCTCAGGTAGATGACATGTTCGACCGGATGCATCGAGAGACCGGAAAATGGCCCGACGTTGACGTTGTTGTGGTGAAGGTCATGGAAGCGGTAGAGCGGTTTCCAGTGCAGCAGGCGATGCACGAAATAGAAGTGTGCGGATTCGAAAAAAACCACCACAAAAAACAGCGCAATGAACCAGACCGGCCCGTCGTCCCAGCCGAACCAGCCGACATAGCCGTTGGCCCAGGCCCACCAGATCACGACCTCATAGGCCGTCACCAGGGTGATGCCGCTGGCCAGGCTCCAGAAGACATTGTCGCCGAGCTGATGACCGAACAGGAACTTCGGGTCGCGCGGCTGCAGCGGTTTGGGGTCGAACTTGTGCTTGTCGCCCTGGGCCCGGAAGGTGTGGAACCACAGGTGCAACCCGCCCGTAAACACCATGAAGAGCACCGCATTGCGCAGCCAGATCTCGGCCATCCAGCCCGCCTCGAAGGTCGCCATGCGCTCCAGTGACGGCGTGAAGACCCAGGCAATGACGGCCAGGGCGATATAGACCATGTGTACCGAGCAGAGAATCCCGCGCCCGAACAGCCAGGCAAGGAACCGTTTGGGTTCGGGCGGCCAGACCAGAACCGGCGGGTGTTGCAATGGCAGTTCGGGATGCCAGAGCCACGGCTTGCGCGGATCGCCCGGTGTGAATTCGGTGTCATTCGGGGTCGTATCAGACATCACAATCATCCATGCGGTGTGTTCGCGGATTGACGCTGACGCCAATGATCTGCAGCGACAAGCAAATTCGTGAACTCCCGGCGCCTGGTTGGGTCACGGGCCGGTAAAACCAGGTGTGATCCGGCACTAGAGCAGATCAGGATATGCTCTAGGCTGACATGACAACCAACCCCGGTGACAATCGATCCTCAGACCGAGAAATGAGAGTGAATCCATGAGCTCCGGTTACGTGAAGGACCTTTCGGCACTCACCATGCTGGCTTCAGGCGTGGAAATGCCGCTCGACCTGCAGGACGGGCTGATCACGCCGAACGACCGGTTTTTCCTGTGCCATGCCGAACCGACACCGGTGGTTCAAGCGCAGGGCTGGAGCCTAGGAATCGAGGGCAATGGCGTCACGACCCCGCTTTGCCTCTCACTGGCGGATCTGCAGGCGATGGAACAGGTCACGGTACGCGCCGTGATCGAATGTGCCGGAAACCAGCGCCAGCTGTTCGAGGACGTCCTGGGCGAACCGCTCAACCGGCGGCCCGAGGAAACCGAGCTGCGCTGGACCCTGGGCGGCGTCGGCATGGCCGACTGGCGCGGCGTGCGCCTGAGGGACGTGCTCGAGCGCGCGGGGATCACAGACGACGCCTGTCACGTCATGCCGATCAGCATCGATACCAGCGATGAAGAACCCGATGGCATGCGGATCCCCCTGCCCGCCGCCAAGGCGCTTGATCCAGATACCCTGATCGCCCTGGAGATGAACGGCGAACCCCTGCCCGCCGATCACGGCTTTCCCGCAAGACTGATCACGCCGGGCTGGGTCGGGACCTATTCGATCAAGTGGCTCGACCGGATCGAGGTCAGCCGCGAGCATCGCTGGGTCGCCCGCAACACCCTGCGTTACGTCATGATGGGCGAGGCCTGGGCCGATCGCAACTGGAGCCCTGCACGGGGACCCCAGATCACCGAACACCCGGTCCGCAGTTCGCTCGCCCTGCCGTGGTCGGGCGCGACTCTTGCGCCGGGACAGCACCGGCTCCACGGTTTCGCCCGCGGCGGCGAAACAGCGATCGTTCACGTCACCTGGAGCAGCGACGGCGGCACGACATGGCGCGACGCCGAACTGCTTTCACCCTCGCAACGTTACGCCTGGGTCAGGTTTGCCTGCGACTGGTTAGCAACGCCGGGCGAACACACGATCATGACCCGCGCGACCGATGCAGCAGGCCGGACCCAGCCCATGACCCAACCCTTCAACGACGGTGGTTACCTCTTCCACATGGTCCACCCGCATCCGGTGACGGTGGCCAGCGTGTAGCCTTTGTGACTTGCAGCTGCGTTTGACCATCCGCATATTGAATTCATGATGACCATCGTCGCCCCAGCCCGGAACGGATCGATCCCTTGGGCACGTCTGTTTCTTGCTGCAGTCTTGGTGTTGTCGCTTCTCGGCGCAGCTCCGGCTCATGCAACCATGGCCGGCGATGTGATGACCCTGGCTGCTGGTAACCAGCACGATCATCCGGGCCAGCCCAGCACCGACGATGGACTGTCATCGGCACACCACGCCAATGTTGGCGCCTGTGCCATGTGCACACCATTGCCGTCCGGCCACACAATCACTCTTTCGAGCAAACCGACGGTGTGGTTCCGCCACGACCTTTCCGAGAAAGGACACGACGTTTCGCCTCCCGGCAGACCTCCCAGATACGTGGTGTGAACTCCGCGGGCTCTACGCCCGCGTCTCTGCACATTCACGTTTCAAATCTGGAGGGTCACCATGACCTCTTTTTCTCGCCGCGCTTTGATCGCGGCGGCCGCCGCTTCTTCTCTTTCATCCACCCTGGTCTGGCCGCGGTTCGGCAGTGCAGCCGCAGAGCCGATCGACCTCGAGGTCGAAACCCGCGTGCTCGACATTGCCGGGCGAGCCTACGATGCCGACCGCATCGTACAGTCCTCCGGCGCTGACGGGCTCTCGTTTGACCTGAGTGACAGTTTCGACATCCGGTTACACAACAAACTGGATGAACCGACCTTGTTGCACTGGCACGGTCTGACACCGCCATGGCGTCAAGACGGCGTTCCTGATTTATCGCAGAAAGCCCTGCCGCCAGGCCAGACCTACGACTACGCTTTTCCCCTCACATCGGCCGGGACGCATTGGATGCATTCGCATCAGGGGTTGCAGGAGCAGGCCCTGCTGGCGGCTCCGCTCATCGTACGCGACCCCGCCGAGGCGGATCTCGACGAACAGGAGGTCGTGATCATGCTGCAGGACGTGACTTTCAAGCCCGCCGAACAATGGCTCGAGGACCTGCGCGGCGGCCATGGCGCAATGATGCAAGGCACCGACATGGACAGCATGGACATGCCCCCTGATTCAGATACGGCGATGATGTCGATGAGCGAGGGTCAAGACATGATGATGGAAATGGATGGGCAGCACGACGGGTCGGACTCCACTAGCTTCCCTTGAACACGGGTTCGCGTTTTTCGCGGGCCGCCGCCAGACCTTCATCGGCATCGTCGGTCGCAAAACACGCTACGGTCTTTTGCTTGAGCCAGTCCGAGTCCAGATCCCCGCGAGAGATACCGTTCAGCGCCTTTTTGGTGATCTGGAGCGACAACGGCGAGAGCGCGGCGAGTTGGGCCGTGAATGCACCGACCGCCGCAGCGAGGTCATCGCGGGTGACCAGCCGGTCGAGATAGCCGACCTCCAGCAAGGTGACGGAATCCAGTTTTTCGGCAGCCAGGAACAGGCTACGGGCAAGCTGTGGCCCCAGCCGTTCGACATAACGGCGCAGGCCGGTCTCGTGGAACACCAGGCCCAGCCGGGCGGGCGGCATGACCAGGCGCATGCCCTCGACGCCGATCCGGAAATCACAGGCGAGCGCGAGGTCCGAAGCCCCGCCATAGACGCTGCCGTTGAGCGCGCACACGGTCACCGGGCGCAGCGCTTCGATCCGGTCAGCAAGGCGTTCGAGCGGATTGTCGTTCCAGTCGTGCGTCAACACGTCACCCAGATCGACGCCGGCCGAAAAGCTCTTCTCGCCGCTGCCGGTCAGCACGATGACGCGCAGGTTTTCATCGGCATCAAGAGTGTCGAGCACGTCGAGGAATTCCGGCACCTCGGCCATGGCAAGCATGTTGTGTTTGTCGGGGCGGCTCAGCCGGAGTGTCGCGACAGGCCCCTCACGCTGGAGGACCAGAACCGGGTGCGTCATGACACCCTGCTGTTCACTGGGTTCGCAAAAAGGTCGTGCATCCCGCGTCCTGTGTGTCGGCTGTGGCATGCAGATAACACTGGTCCATCACGTCGGAGCGTATCAACTGAATGGCGGCATAACCATCGCTATCGGCAAAATAGAGCGTGTGAAGATCGTTGGCGATCACGCCCACAAGGTTCTCGGTATGGTCAGGTGAGGCGATCGTACCCCAGAACCGGCGGCCATCCTGACCTTCGATCGTGATCGTCAAGGCAACCATCGAAAGGTGCGGCATCTCGCCAGGCTGGTGATGCAGGGGGTCACCGATCACCACGGCCTCGGTCGTGCCGGTCCAGACTCCGATGAGCTCAGGCCATTCATCGCCCGCGTTTGCCGAAACGGATACGCAACTCAGTGCGAATGCTGCCATCGCAGCGACCATGATTCTAGGCATGTTGTCTCCTTTATTGATGCAGACGCTTCGAGCCTACAGGAGGTCCAGCGTGACAGCCACGGGACAATGGTCGCTGGCCCGTTCCCAGCCGCGCACATGGCGATGGATCTCGGCCGATTTGAGTTTTTTGGCGAGCGGCGGCGTGACCCAGACATGGTCGAGCCTGCGGCCCTTGTCAGCGCCCGACCAGTCTTTCGCGCGGTAGCTCCACCAGGAATAGAGCTTTTCGGTTTCGGGCACGAAATGGCGCACGGCATCGACCCAGCCGTTGGAATCCTGCAGGCGCGCCATCGCCTCGACCTCGACCGGTGTGTGCGACACCACCTTCAAGAGCTTCTTGTGCGACCAGACGTCGTGCTCGAGCGGCGCAATGTTGAGATCGCCAACCATGATGCGTTTGGCTTTCGGGCTGGCACGTTCGCTGAACCAGTCGGTCAGTTCTGAGAGAAACTGCAGCTTGTGCTCGAACTTCGGGTTGATCGCGGGGTCGGGCTCGTCGCCCCCTGCCGGGACATAGAAATTGTGAATTTTGGTCTTGCCCTTGAGTTCGGCCCAGACATGGCGGCCATCTTCCTTGCCGCACCAGTTCATGACCCCGCTACCGGTGAACGGAACCCGGCTGATGATCGCGACGCCGTTGTAACCCTTGAACCCGGCGACCGCGATATGGGGCCAGCCGGCCTCGCGCAGGGGTTCATAGGGAAAGACATCCTCGGTCGCCTTGATCTCCTGCAGGCACAGGATATCGGGCTGGTGTTTCTGGAGATAAGCGACCACCGATTCGATGCGCAGGCGCACGGAATTGATGTTCCAGGTCGTGACGGTGAGTTCTGACATGGGCGGAAGCTAGCCCGGTGCCATGGGCGCGTCCACGTGGTGGGTCGTTGCGCTTGTGGAGGGTTGGGCCCTAGTCGGCTGCCGGCGCCATGCACCAAAGGAAGCGGGCCACGGTGCCGCCGCTATTTTCGACCCGGTAACGCCAGCCCGGTGCGAAGTAAAAGCTGTCACCGGGTCCCGCCTCGCCCGATTCCGCATGATCTTCGGCATCGACCCAATGGAAGGTGAAACCCCCTTCGAGCACGTAATAGGCCTCATAGGCCTGGCCGAACTCCATCGCGACATCGGGGTTTTCATCGCCTTCGATGAACGACCACCACACAGTCGACTGGCCGGGTTGGAGTTCGCAAACTCCCATCGCCAGTGCCGAGCCCTGCTTTTCACGTGAGAGCGTCTTTTTGATCGAGAAACTTCCCTCGAACGCCGGATAGGGTTCCCAGGGTGTATCTGCGTCTCGAATCAGGGCGGGGCCGGTCATGGTTTTCTCCAGGTTCAGGGTTCAATCACCGTCAGCCAGGGCCAGCGTGCGGTGTAACTCGCGCATTTGAGCGCGAACCGGTCAGGTGTTGGGTTGTCGGGGTTGAGCCGCAGAATGCCGGCAAAGAGTTCATCGAATCCCTTGGGCGCACGCACATCGTAACCACCGGCACCATCGGGGCGGA
>JABIUG010000353.1 GCA_018700655.1 Rhodospirillaceae bacterium
ATGGCCTGTTCCGCCGGGTCGCTCTTGCTCATAGTTTTCTGCCTCATCTTCGTTCCCTTCGGTCACTACGATGAGCCAGAAAACCTCTCTTATGAAAACCCCTCAGTCTGTCCCAAAGGCGCTGACGGCAGACAACCCTGGCGCCCTTTCTTGGCGGCGGATCGGTGGTCTACCTGCCCGAGGCCGCGACCGTCACCGATTTCATCGAAGTCGTCTCAAAGCATCAATGCACGGTAGTTTGCGGTTATGTCGGTTTCCTGCGCCTTTTGGCCAAACACCCCGATGCCAAACAGGCTCTTGCTCAGGTCAAATCATTCGATACCTTCGGTGACGGGATGGACTGGAAGGACATCGACGCTCTTCGGGCCGTCCTGCCCGAAAACACGATCCTGATCCACGGTTACGGCCTGGCGGAAATCTGCTTTCTGGCCTCACACTATGTCGAACCCATCAGCGGCGCCGGCAAGCTCCCGATGGGCAAGCCCCACAAGGGGATCGAGTTGTGGTTTGTCGGCGAACCCGAGACCGATGCTGAGGGTGCCCTGATCGGTGAACTCGCCGTCACCATGCCGCCCAGCCAGAACGGCTACTGGCGCACCAACCAGAATGCGGACCGGTTCGTGCCGCACCCGACCCGACCGGGCCTCAGCGTTTTCCTGATCGGTGACATCATCAAGCTGCAGCCTGACGGCGTGGTCCGGTTCCGCGGCCGCATCGACAATCAGATCAAGCTGCGCGGCCATCGAATCGAACTCGAGGAAATCGAGGTCGTGGCGCGTCAGGCGCAGAACGTCGATGTCGCCGGCGTGGTCCCGTGGCGCAACGAGCACGGCGACGTCGAAAGGCTCATCCTGCACGTTGCTCCCCACGACATCGAAGTGATCGATGGCGATGCGGTGATGCACCATATCGAAGCAGCGCTGCCGTCACACATGCACCCCTCTGCCATTGTGATTTCTCCATCCCTGCCCGCAACAACAACCGACAAGATCGACCGTGTCCGCCTTGCCGAGTTCGACCGTCAGGTCCGCGATCATGAGATTGCAAAAGCCACGTCAGACGAGACGCACGACGACGCCTGGCCCGACGCTTTGAGCCGCCGGATTGCAGCAGCCATCGCACAGGAACTCGAACTCGAGACCGTTCCGCCCGACATGACGTTCGATGATATGGATGGCGATTCTCTGACGGCTCTGGCCGCAGCACTCCATATCGAGAAGGTTTTCGGCGTCACAATCGACCCGATGGACCTGCTGGACGACATCCTGCTGGGCGACCTGGTTGCCGAGATCGCGGATCAGGCCGAAGCTCTCGGCGCCTGACGGTTGCGGACGCTTTCATTCGACACGAGGCAGTCCCTCCAGCAGGAGGAGACGTATGCCCGGTGTCAGAGCAAACCCTGTTTCATCAGTATCAAAGGGCTGCCGACATCAACCACACCGATGCCGCGATGCGCCTTGTAACCCAGCAATTCCTGGACGCGCTCGGGCATCTCGCGCGCGACTTCGAGCGGTACGGAGAGATAGCAGTTCTCTTCCGTGCGCAGCCAACCAACAACAAATCCGAAAAACATACCGCGCCGCCATTGATCCGTGGTCGTGTTCGCACCGCCGCCATGGATCGTGCAGCCGAGATAAAACAGCGCAGAGCCTGCCGGCATTTCGGCGCGCTGGACTTCATCGGGTTCGGGCTCGCGATCAGGTTCCCATAAATGGCTTCCCGGGACGACCTGGGTACAACCATTCTCGATGCTGAAATCACTCAGCGCGAACATCGCCTCAACCTGAAGCAGGGGTCTCGGGTGCGGCATTTCGGCCCAGGCATCTTCGTCACGATGAAGCAATTGCGCTGACTCGCCCGGCCCGATCTGAATCAGTTGCCCGGTATTCAACAAGTAGTGTTCGCAAGAAGGCAGCAGCAGGGTATCTGCAACACCCGTGATCGGCTGCGACTCCATGATTTCCTGGAAGGTCTTCGAGCGTGCCGGCAAACCATCCAGCCTGATGGTCTGTTTGCCGTAGAACTCGACGAAAAAATCGTCCGTGGGATTGCGCAGCCCAGGGCCAGCCGCCTCGACCGCGCCGTCGAGCTCTCCATTCAGACTGGCGAGCTGATCAGGGTTCAACGCGTTCAGGACAATCGCAGCACCATCGCGCTGCATGATCCCGGCCAGCTCGACCGGATCGATCGACGCATCGACGTGTTCCAGCGTATTCGACATCTTCAACTCCCCGATTTGACGATCGCAGGCCCACAAACCACCTGCTCTCAATACCCAGTTTCACGCAGGCGACGCCGCCCGACAAGAGCCAGGTCAGCTCGGCCTCGGACAACCTGGCTTCACATCCTACTTGATCCGTTTGCCTCATGACCTCAACCGGGTATCATTGTTTGTCTAAAGAGGTAACAACTGGAGGTCGTTTCGTGTCCAACATCATGCCCCTTGACGAATTCAAGGATGCCCTCGCAAAGAAGGCACTCTCGCGTCGTGATGTCACACGCACCCTTGCCGGGCTCGGTGTCGCCACCGTGACAATGCCACTCCTGCCGCAGGCGAACGCCGCAGAAGATGGCTGGCTCAATCTCTTCACATGGAACGGCTACGAACTGCCCGAACTGCATCCGGCGTTCACCGAAAAATACGGCCGCGAACCGGATTCATCGTTTTATGCCGACAACGACGAGGCGCTGGAGAAAATCCGCGCCGGGTACGACGCCGACATCATCTGCCCCAGCGGCAGCACCGTGATCCGCTGGATTCATGCCGGTCTTGTCGAACCGATCGATGTCAGTCGCCTCACCCATTGGCCCGACATGTTCCCACAGCTACAGAACATCCGCGGCACAACCGATGACGACGGAAACCACTATTACACGCCGTGGTCATGGGGCAATTCCTCGATCGTGTTCCGCACTGACCTGGCGCCGGAATATGCCGGTCAGGAAAACCACACATGGAAGATCCTGTGGGATCCGAAATATGCCAACCGCGTCGCGATGCGCGACAACTGGGCCGGCACGACGATTCCCGCCGGACTGATCGCAGGCGTCGAAGATCCCTTCGCCATGACCGATGACGAGATCGATCAGGTTCGTGTGCTCCTGCAGGAACAGCGCGAACTCAATCGTTTCTACTGGTCCAGTGAGGTCGAAGCCCAGGCAGCTATGGCGACAGGCGAAATCGTTGCCATGTATGCTTGGAATTCGGCCTATGCGACACTGAAGGCAGAAGGTGTCCCGGTCGAATACATGGTGCCCAAGGAAGGCTTGCTGACCTGGGTCGACGGTCATGTCCTGACCAACCGGTACGTCGGCACCGAAGAGCAGCGTTATGATTATCTGGACGCCACACTCGCACCTGAACCTGGTGTCTTCATGATCGAGAAATACGCCTATGGCGCCTCGAACAAGAAGTCGTACGCGATGGCCGATCCCGAGGTCATTGCCACGCTGGGTATGGAAGATCCCGAGGCGATCCTCTCGGGTAGCCTGTGGTTCCAGACCGTGCCGCCCGACATCCAGCGGAAGCTGGTCAACCTGCACGACGACGTGCTGGCTGGAATGTAATCACAGCATCCTCAATCAGAGCGGCGCGTCGGCCTTGCCGGCGCGCCGTTTTGCGTTTCAGGTCCTGCCGAGCAGCGGTACACGCCAACCGCGATAGACAGCAAGAGCGCGGAGGGAGAACACAAAGATCATGGTGACCAGAACCGCACCGCCGACCAGCATTTCGCTGACCCCGACTGTTTCGGCCAGAACCAGGATGGCGACCAGCAACAGCCCACCCATGATCGCGATCTCTTCATAGGGTTCACCGCGGAACGTACGAGGTTCGCGCGCCGTGACGACATCCAGGATGACACCGCCACCGGCACAGGTGATGGCCGCACAAATGGGAACCCAGAACCAGTCGAGATTGGCGACAATCGCGACCTTGGCGCCGATCACAGTAAAGGCTGCAAGGCCGATGGTATCGGCGACGAAAAGTATCCCTTCGAAGCGTTCACGAACGACCTTGGGGAACGTTACGCCGCGACTGAGGAGCGTCCCCACGGCGACGACAGCGAGCACGATGTACATGTAGTTGGGATCGCTGAACACGAAGGGCGGCGAGCGTTCGCCACCGACCAGAAGGTCACGCAGGGTCCCGCCGCCGACGGCCGGAAGTGTCGTCAGAATCAGGGACCCCCACAGCTCGCTGGGCTACAAACCACCGGCTCCCGAAGCCATCTTGCCGCGCCCTGCAGGTCTGCCCTACGCTACGCTCCGGTCAGCTCAGCAGGGCGACCACAACCGCCGGACTCTAACTTAGAAGGTGGACCAACTCATCGGGGC
>JABIUG010000354.1 GCA_018700655.1 Rhodospirillaceae bacterium
GGTGGCACATCACCGTGCCGTGGCTGTGGCACTCGTCGGTGATCTTGCGGAAATGGGGAATGACGCTGTCGTCGTGACGCAGGTTGCTGCGGATCAACACGCCGGTCTGGTGCGGTGGGGTCGGTTCGCACACGATCATCGCAGCCCCACCCCTGGCGCGTTCGCGGTAATAACCAAAATGCATGTCGAGCGGCAGGCCGTCTTGCGACATGTTTGGCGTGTGGGCGCCAAACACGATGCGGCACTTGAGCTCGTGACCGCCAAGCTTCACCGGTGAGAACAGGTTCGGAAACTGCGGGTGGTCGGTCATGGCTGTGAATCCCCTGGAGCAGATTAAAGCCTAGAACAAATTGGCCCTCAGACCAGCGTCTTGAAGTCCTCCATCGCCTCGACCAGAGCGAGACGATTGTTCCGGTCCATGCTGGAGTGGCCGGCATCGGGAATTTCGCGGTAATCGGCCTGGGGCCAGGCCTGATGTAGCCGCCAGGCCTGTTCGGGCGTCGTGTTGTAGTCATCGAGGCCCTGGATGATGATCCCTGGAATCGGGTGCAGGCGATGGGCGTTGTTGAGCAGGCTG
Organism: Rhodospirillaceae bacterium; assembly: GCA_018700655.1. Taxonomy (GTDB): domain Bacteria; phylum Pseudomonadota; class Alphaproteobacteria; order SP197; family SP197; genus SP197. The sequence continues at coordinate 578 of JABIUG010000354.1, forward strand.
TCCGGCTCGAGGAACATGTGGTTGCCCAGATAGGCCATCGAGAGACGAGCCCCGACCCGGTCGAATTCGAGCGGCGTTTCGCTGTCATCCTCGAACTCGGGTGAAGGGTGGCGTGTGTTGCTCAGGACTCCGGCCTGAGCCATCCAGGCGCGGATCACCAGGCCATGAACCGCAGGATCGGGATCGAACATGCGCCGTTCCAGGGCGTTGTCGAGATCATCCCGTTCGGCTTGCGGCACGTCGGCAACAAGCATCTCCCAGGCCTGCGGGCGCACAGCGCGCGACTCGTGGAAACCCCAGCGCAGGTATTCCGGGGCATCGACCAGGATGCCACGCACGACCAGCCCCAAGCAGCGCACGGGATGGGCCTCACCATAGGCAAGAGCGAGCGCGCTGCCCCATGAGCCGCCAAAGACGATCCAGCGTTCGATGCCGAAGAGTTCGCGCAGGGTTTCGATGTCGGCGATGAGATGGGGTGTCGTGTTGTCGCCAAGTTCGCCCAGCGGGGTCGAACGCCAGGAGCCACGCTGGTCAAAGGCGATGACCCGGTAGTGGTCGGGATCGAAGAAGCGCCTGATATGGGGCGACCACATGGAACCCGGCCCGCCGTGCAGGAAAACGACCGGCACACCCTCAGGATTGCCACTCTGCTCGACATGCAGGGTGTGCACATCATCGACCCTGACACGTCTGACATCGAACGGCTCGAGCGCGGGGTAAAGATCACGGGTCATGACTGTTCGACCTCCAGGGTCTTGAAGTCATTCATCGTCTCAACCAGCGCCAGGCGGATGTTGCGGTCGAGCGCCGAATGCCCGGCATCGCGGATCGGCCGGTAACGCGCCTGGGGCCAGGCCTTGTGCAGGTCCCGCGCATTGGCCAGCGGACAATTGAAGTCGTCCTCGCCATGGATGATGGCGCCGGGAATCCCGGCCAGACGATGGGCGTTGTCAAGCAGGCTGTTGCGCGGCAGGAAGATATCGTTGGCAAAGTAGGTGATCGAGATGCGCGCACAGACGACATCGGTCTCGGGTGTGTCGAGATCTTCTTCATCGAGTTCAAGGTCGGGGTGGCGTGACCGGCCCAGTTCTTCGGCCTGGTCCATCCAGCCCTTGATCACCGGCCAGTGCACCGCCGGGTCGGGATCGAGCATGCGGCGCATCAGAGCGCCGTCGAGATCACCGCGTTCGTCTTCGGGAATTGATGCGACCAGGGCATCCCAGGCTTGCGGACGGATCTGGCGTGAATGGTGAAAACCCCACTGGTTTTCCATGGTGCGGCCAAGCGAGATGCCGCGCAGTACAAGTCCCGCGCAGCGCTCCGGGTGGATTTCAGCATAGGCAAGCGACAACGTGCTGCCCCATGAACCGCCAAACACGATCCAGCGCTCCAGGCCGAAGAGCTCGCGCAGCCGTTCCATGTCGGCAACCAGATGGGGCGTCGTGTCGTCTTTCAGTTCGCCATGCGGGGTCGAACGCCACGAGCCGCGCTGATCGAAGGCGATCACCCAGTAATGCTCAGGGTCGAAAACGCGCAGGTTGTGGCGCGACCAGGGTGCGCCCGGCCCGCCATGGACCAACACGACCGGCACGCCGTCGGGGTTGCCGCTCTGCTCGACATGAAGGGTATGCACGTCGTCGACCGGGACGTGGCGGATATCGAAGCGCTTGCTCAGGGGATAGAGATCACGCATCACGCCTTGCCTTTGGGTCTGCATTCAATCGCCCGGAATCAATCCTCGTCGCCATCATTGTCATCGGCCTCATCGGCCTCGTTGCGGGCGCGGTACTGGTGCATGAACGAACCCGCCAGGATGGCGCTTGGCAGGCTCACAACGCCCAGAGCCAGCAGCATCAGGAAACTGGCCAGGGTTTTGCCCAGGGCGGTCTCGGGCACGACTTCGCCATAACCGACCGTCGCCATGGTCACGACGCTCCACCACATCGCCTCGGGAATGCTGCCGAACTTATCGGGCTGCGCCGTACGTTCGGCCATGTAGAGCACGACGGAAGCCAGATACCACAGCACCACGGCGCTCGAGACGGCCGTAAACAGCTCCTTTGAGCTTGCGCGCACCGCATCAAAAATTAACGTGATCCCGCGCATGTAACGCACCAGCTTGAGCAGGCGAATGACACGCAGGGTCCGCAGCCAGTTGGGCGATGGCAATCCCATCAGGACGAAGGCCAGTTCAGGCAAAAATGCCAGCAAGTCGACCACAACCAGTGCCCAGTTGTCCCGAATGTAGCGCAGATGTCCGGCCAGCCCGCCGTAACGTTCGTCATGGCCGGCAGCGATCAGACGAAGGACGAATTCGGCAGCAAACACCCATAGGATCGCGTGGGTGAAAAGTGTCAGCAGCCAGGTGTCGTGAAAGATGAAGTCGGGGTCCGATTCCAGCGTGAAAAAAATCAGGCTGGTGATAATCACCGTGACGATCAGACAGTTGGCCGCCGAC
>JABIUG010000355.1 GCA_018700655.1 Rhodospirillaceae bacterium
GTTTCAAACCGGCAATCGTGATTTTTGCCGTCAAACCCCAGATGATGGATGCGGTGGCGCCCGACTATGCCGGCTTTATCCGTGACGGAGCGCTTGTCCTGTCGATCGCGGCGGGCAAGACCATCGCCTACTTCCAGGGCTTCTTCGGCAACGATTGTGCCGTCGTGCGCACCATGCCGAACACACCAGCGGCTGTCGGGCGCGGGATTACTGCCCTGTTTGCCAACGCGCAGACCTCCGAGGCACAGAAACAGGCGGCCGAAGGGTTGCTGCAGGCTGTCGGTGAGACGGTCTGGCTCGACGATGAAGGCCAGATGGACGCCGTGACGGCTGTGTCCGGGGGTGGTCCCGCCTATGTCTTCCTGCTGATCGAAGCCATGACCAAATCCGGAATCGCGTCAGGCTTGCCGGTGGAGGTTTCGGCCAAACTGGCCCATGCCACCGTGACCGGTGCCGGTGAACTGGCGCGCCAGGCCGAAGAAGCGCCCGAGCAACTGCGCAAGAATGTCACCAGCCCGGCCGGGACGACGCTCGAAGCGCTCAACGTGCTGATGGCCGATGACGGTATCCAGCCCCTGTTCGACCGTGCGATTGCCGCCGCGACACGCCGTTCGCGTGAACTGGCAGGCTGACCGGTCATTCCGCGCCGGATCGATTCACATTAGGTTAAGGTCAGGCAAAGAGCCCGACGGAGGCGCGGATGGTCAAGAAAATCGATATTCCCAAAGTGGCGCTGGCCGCATCCCTTGATCTTGCAGCGACGGTCGGCTGGCGTGATGTCTCACTGCGCGATATCGCCGAAGAAGCAGGCGTCTCGCTGGTGCAGTTGCGCGGTATTTATCCGTCCAAGGGGGCAATCCTTGATGCCTTTGCCTGTGAGATAGACAGCGCGGTGCTCGCCGGTGACAGCGCCGAGCTGGCGGCCGAACCGGCCAGGGATCGCCTGTTCGATGTGATGATGCGGCGGTTCGATGCCTTGTGTGACTATCGTGATGCCGTGCGCTCGATCATCGCTGCCGGAGCGGCCGACCCCTGCGCGGCCCTGGGTGGGGCCTGTCGCCTGACGCGTTCGATGCATTGGATGCTGGAAGCCGCCGGAATCGAAAGTTCAGGCATTGCCGGACGCCTGCGTGCCAAGGGTCTGGCGGCGATCCATATCGACGTGATGCGGACCTGGCTCAACGATGACAGTGCTGACATGGCCAAGACGATGTCGGCACTCGATAAACGTCTCGAACAGGCCGACCGGGTGATGGCCAATCTGTGCCGGCTGACCCGGTCACGTGACGATGACCCCGCGCCGGCAACCAGCGAGGCAGCGTGAGCGGCGAGGAATCCGATACCATCGGTTTTGATGACTTTATCAAGATCGACATTCGCGTCGGTACGGTGGTGCGCGCTGAACCCTTCCCGGAGGCACGCAAACCGGCGTTCAAGCTCTGGGTCGATTTCGGCCCGGAACTGGGCACCAGGAAAACCTCCGCACAGGTCACCTGCAACCACGATCTGGAATCCCTGATCGGACGTCAGGTTGCTGCGGTCGTGAATTTTCCGCCGCGCCAGATCGGCCCGGTCATGTCGGAAGTCCTGACCCTGGGATTTCCCGATGAAGACGGTGAGGTCGTGCTGATCGAACCGGGCAAGCCCGTGCCCAATGGTGGCCGGCTTTACTGAATCGCTCGGGCTTTAACAATTGAGATAGAGCGGATTCACGCGTTCAGGTCAAACCGCCCGGTGGCTCCGTTTGAACCCGATAGGCTCTAGACCGGCAAGATGATCCGGGCGCGCAGGCCTCCGGCAGGCGAGGCGTCCAGGATCAGGTCACCACCGTGGCTGCGTGCGATGTCACGGGCAATGGTGAGCCCCAGCCCGCCGCCGCCTCGGTTGGGATCGCGTGAGCTGTCGAGGCGCACGAAAGGCTGGAAGGCTTCCTCGTGCTGATCTTCTTCGATGCCCGGCCCGTCATCGTCGATCATGATCGTCAGAAACTGTCCGGGTCCGATTTCGGCTCTATCGGCAACAATCTCGATGGTGTAACCATAACGGCAGGCATTGTCGACCAGATTGGTCAGGCAACGCTTGAGCGCGTTGGGCCGGCCCATCAAGCCGAGATCGCCGTTGATCGAGACTTCGACGTCCTGGGATGCGTCATGGGCGACATCGCGGAGGATCGGGGCGAGATCGATCGTTTGTGCCTGTTCCTGGCCTTCACCGCGGGCAAAGGCGAGGTAGACCTCGATCATGTGCTCCATGTCCTCGATATCGGATTTGAGGCTCTTGGACCCTTCGCTGTCCTTGAGCAGGGCGAGCTCCAGCTTCATGCGGGTGAGTGGGGTGCGCAGGTCGTGGCTGACGCCGGCCAGCATCAGCGTGCGCTGCTCGATCTGGCGCTGGATGCGCTCGCGCATGGAAACAAAGGCCTGGGCAGCCTGGCGAACTTCCCTGGCGCCCGAAGGCTTGAATTCGGTATCGACGATACCCTTACCAAAATCGTCTGCCGCTGTCGCCAGGCGGCGGATAGGCCTGATCTGCTGTCGCACGAAATATGCCGCGATGGCCGACAGCACCAGCGAAGTTCCGATCATCCAGAAGACAAAGATCTCGGTCGTGCGGCTTTCCATGCGTCGCATGGGTACATAGACATCAAGCACGCCATCCTGAAGTTCGACGCTGATCAAGGCGGTGTCGTCGGGTGCCTCGGTGTCGATGACAAAGGGCCTGCGTACCCGCTGGTCAAGCCCCTGACCGAGTAACCGATCGACCCGGCTTGAGCCTGCCTCCGGTAAGGGATCCGGCAGCTTGGCATCGGGGTGGAAACGGGCCTCGACGCCCAGATGGATGCGTCCGATGCGGAACACCAGGCTGCCTTCGTCTTCGGCAGCATAGCTGTTCATCATCCAGATCAGGGTCGAGATATCGCCGGCAACAGCGTTGGTCAGGTGGCGCGTCACCGTTTCCCAGTGACGTTCGTAGAAGACGATCGCGAGCACGACCTGGAGAATGATCATCGGCGTCAGGACGATGAGCAGCGAACGCCCGAAGATCGAGCGCGGCAGGAATTGTTTGAAGCGGACCATGCCGATGCTTCAGGCGCGGTGGGCGATCAGCTTCAGGCCACGCCCGAAGTTGAAACGCAGCCGAACCTTGCCGAAGCCGTGTTTGTCCAGTATGCGGCGCATGTTGTCGGGCGAGAAATAGAGTTTGTGGTCGGGCGCGCCGAAATCACGCCAGCTTGTCTGGTTGCCCTTGGTGTATTCGCGCAGGGCAGGGGTCGTCAGGTATAGCGCCGCGCCGGGCGCCATGACACCGGTCAGGGCTTCGAGAAACCGGTTGGTGTCGACGACATGTTCGATCACTTCTGAACAATAGACGCCATCGAAGGAACCGGGTTCCAGATCAACTTCTTCAAAGGCGCCGGTAAGGAAACGACCGGCCGGATAGCGGCGCTGCGCTTCGGCCGCCAGAACCGGGTTGATCTCTACTCCGGTGGAATCAAGCCCCAGCTCTGCGCCTGCGGCGACCAGGCAGCCGATGTTCGAGCCGATATCGAGCAGGCGGCGGCCGGGCATATGGCGTTTCAGCACCTTGGCGCGGCCGCGCGAGCGTCGCATCTTGCTGTCGAGTTTCTTCAGGTAACCGTCGATATAGGACTGCCCGACATCGGCATCCTGGAGATCGGCAGCCTCATACATGCTGGGCATCGGCGAGAGCCAGGCAAAGGCGCAAACCCGACATTGGACCCAGTTGTGGGGCGGTTGTTCGACGAGGGTTGTGGCGCTGGTGTCGCCGCAGACCTGGCAGGGATCGGTCATCAACTGTGCTCCGTGCGCAGAACATATCCTTCGCCCCAGACGGTCTGGAGGAAGCGCGGCATACGTGGGTCGTCTTCTATCTTGCGGCGCAGGCGCGTCACCTGGACATCGATCGTGCGTTCGCCCGAACCGCTTTGCTGCGAGAGGCGCATGCGCGACAAGGTTGCGCCGGGATTGCGGGCAAAGACCTTGAGCAGCGCGGCTTCGCGCGAAGTCAGCGCCACGGTGGTGCCGTCACGCAGCAGTTCCATGCGTTCGACATCGAAGCTGAACGGACCGAAGCGGGCTACTGCATCGGGTGGGCGCTGGGGCTCGTTGCGGCGCAGAACGCTGCGGACACGCAACACAAGCTCGCGCGGCTCGAAGGGTTTGGGCAGGTAGTCATCGGCGCCGCTTTCGAGGCCCGCAATGCGGTCATCGCCTTCGCCGCGCGCGGTCAGCATGACGATGGGAATACCCGCCTTGTCTCGAATGCGCTGGGTGAAACTCATGCCGTCTTCGCCGGGCATCATGACATCGACAATCATCAGGTCGAAGGTCAGGCTCTGGAGTTTGGCCTCGGCATCGGCCGCACTTTCGGCCGTGCTGACCAGGAAGCCGTTTTCCATCAGGTACTTCTGCAGCAATTGTTGCAGGCGACGGTCGTCATCAACGACGAGGATATGGGGATCCCCCGGATTCATGGGCCCCGCCGTGGCTGAGCGATCCGCGCGCGGTCTTCGTTGTCGACCATACCCGTGAGCACACGGCGATAGCCGGCAACCGCCTCGGCGCCGGCTTCGCGATAGGCACGCGCGATCCGTGCGCGTTGATCGGCTGTGAGTTTGGTTTCGAGGTCGGCACCCAGTTCCGTCAGATAAAGCAGGCGGTGGCGTCGGTCCTCCACGCCCTGGCGCTGTTCGACGAAACCTTTGGTGACAAGCTGGCGCAACACGCGCGCAAGGCTCTGTTTGGTGATCTTCAGGATCGCCAGAAGCTCCTTGACGGTGATGCCGGGGTGACGGCCGACGAAATAGATCACCCGATGATGGGCACGGCCGAAACCATGCTGCGCAAGGATCGCGTCCGGCCGCGCCGTGAAGTCGCGGTAGGCAAAAAAGAGCATCTCGATTGCTTCGCGCAGTTCTTCGTCGCGGAGGAACAGAGGATTGGGTTCACGATTTACGTCAGCCATGTTGACATATATGCCTCTCGCTGATACCCAACGCAAGTGTTTTGAGAAGGGCGTGTATTAACGCCTACCAATCTCGGGGAACAACCATGGCTGACCTTATTCCGTTTGACGACCGTGACGGCAAAATCTGGTTCGACGGCAAGATGATCGATTGGCGTGATGCCAAGGTCCATGTCCTGACCCATGGCCTGCATTATGCCAGCAGCGTCTTTGAGGGTGAGCGGAGCTATGGCGGTACGATCTACCGCGCGCGTGAACATGGCGAACGCCTGTTCAAGTCGGCCGAAATCCTGGGATTCGAGATCCCCTGGACGGTCGAGGAGCTGGAAAAGGCACGTTATGAGGTGCTGGCGGCCAACGGTATCGTTGATGGGTACGTCCGGCCCGTGGCCTGGCGGGGCAGCGAGATGATGGGTGTTTCAGCCCAGCACAACACCATCCATGTCGCGATCGCCGCCTGGGACTGGCCGAGCTATTTCACCCCGGAAGCGCGCATGCGCGGTATACGGCTGGCGATTTCCGATTGGCAACGCCCGTCCCCGAAATCAGCCCCGGTTCATTCCAAGGCTGCCGGCCTCTACATGATCTGCACGCTCTCCAAGCACAAAGCAGAGCAGCAGGGTTTTGATGACGCGATGATGTACGACCATCGTGGTTTCTTGGCCGAGGCGACCGGCGCCAACATGTTCCTGGCGATCGACGGCAAGCTCCACACGCCGTTGGCCGATTGTTTCCTCAATGGCCTGACCCGCCAGACGGTGATGGATTTGGCACGCCGGCGCGGCATCGAGGTGGTCGAGAGGCACATGACCGACGAGGACCTCGCCAAGGCGTCGGAGGTTTTCATTACGGGGACGGCCGCAGAAGTCACCCCGGTCAGCCAGATCGGCGATTTCCACTTCCAGCCCGGCAATGTCTCCAAGCAGATGATCGACGACTTCGAGGTCGAAGTTCGCGGCGGCTGAAGTGACCAGTCCTTGTCGGGACTGGTCGATGATCCCTCAGCTACAGGGCTACTTCGCCCATTTCGCCGCGGCATCGTCATCGCTGGCTTTGGCCTCGACCCAGTTGGCGCCGTCGGGCGTTTCTTCCAGTTTCCAGAACGGCGCCTGGGTTTTCAGCCAGTCGATCAGGAAGGCGCAGGATTCGAGTGCAGCCTTGCGATGGGCCGATGCCGTCAGGACCATGACGATCTGATCGCCCGGCTCGAGCCGCCCGTAGCGGTGGATAATCAGACTGGCTTCGAGTGGCCACCGCTGATGGGCCTCGTCATCGATGTTGGCCAAGAGCTTTTCGGTCATGCCCGGATAATGTTCCAGGGTCATCGCGCTGTCACCCGAACCACCCGCCATGTCGCGCACCAGGCCGACAAAGCTCGCCATGCCGCCGATCCCGGTATTGCCGTTGCCCAGCGCCTTCATCTCCGCACCGACATCAAAGTCTTGGGCCTGGACTCGGATCATTGCATTCAGCCGCCGGTGACAGGCGGGAAGAGAGCGATCTCGTCACCCTCGGCGATCGGTGTTGCCGGCTTGGCATAGGCCTGGTTGACGGCCACCCGGATGATCGCATCATCCTTGAGTGCATCAGCATAATTGTCGCCACGCCCCTTGAGCCAGCTGACGAGGCCGGCGACATCGCCGACGTCATCGGGCAAGGTGACTTCCTCGGATGCGACGCCGATTTTCTGCTTGAGCCATGCAAAATAGAGCAGTTTCACCCGATCACCTCACTAAACGGCAGGACATCGATCATCGCGCCCTTTTCCAGTTGCGTCATGTCTTCCGGCAGTTCGGCCAGACCATCGGTCTCGACCAGCGAACTCAGCAGTCCCGCCCCCTCACGGTGGAAGGCATGGGCTTCCAGAACGCCATCATCACCATATTCCAGATGGACGCGGACATACTCGCGCCGGCCACTCTTCTTCTTGCGGTCGAAGGCTGCGCGCACGGAAAAGAGCTGCGGATCGACTTCCTTGCCACCCCCGAGGCGTAACAACAAGGGGCGCGCGAAGCGAAGGAAGGTCACCATCGCGGCAGCCGGATTGCCCGGCAGGCCGATGAAGGCCGCACCGCCGATCTGGCCCAGCATCAAAGGCCGACCAGGCTTGATCGCCATGTACCAGGCATGAAGCGTGCCCTCGTTCATGATGGTCTTGCGGACATGGTCCTCATCACCGACCGAAACACCGCCTGACGTCATCAGGGCGTGGTGGCTGCTGGCTGCTTCGGCAATGGCCGCATGGGTTTGAGGTCCCTTGTCGGGCAGAATCCCAAGATCGGTGACGCTGCAGCCCAACCCCCTGAGCAAACCCATCACGGCATAGCGGTTTGCGTCATAAATCGCGCCGGGTTCGAGCGGCTCACCGGGCTCGCAAACCTCGTCGCCGGTTGAAAAGAGCGCGACCTTCAAGGTCGCGTGGCAAGGCAGTGCGGCCAGACCCACCGACGCGGCCATGCCGACATCCTGGGGTTTCAGGCGGTGGCCGGCCTTGAGGATCACGGTACCTGCCCTCACGTCCTCGCCGGCATTGCGCCGGTTCGCACCAGGCTTGATACCGGTCGGAAGCGTGACCATGCCGTCTGCCTCCTGCGTATCTTCCTGCATCATCACGGTATCGAGCCCCTCGGGCATCGGCGCGCCGGTAAAGATGCGAATGGCCTCGCCATGAGCGGCCGGGCGTCCCAGCGCATGGCCTGCCGGAACGCGGCCGGTCACGGGCAGCGTCGTATCGGCATCGGCAACAAGGTCGTCGTGGAAGAAAGCATAACCATCGACTGCGGCGTTGGGATGGGGTGGGACATCGACCGTGGAGACCACATCCCGCGCCAGGATCCTGCCGGGCGCGATCGCCAGCCCGACTTCCTCGAGCCCAGTGACAGGGGCTGCGATCTGGCCGATCAGAGCCAGCGCCTCATCAGCGGTCATCAACCGGTCGCCGTGTGCGAAACAGTCGTCGGTCAGCTGGGCCATGGCCGCAGGATCTGTCGTCTCGGGATCATGGAGATCAAATTGGTCATTGCCGGTCCGTCGTCAAGGTGCGCCACCTTCAATCTGGCGCGTTGCCGCGGCGACATAACTCCAGCCGGTGATCGCGGTCAGAAGTGCGGCAATCCAGAACAGTGCCTGGCCAAGCTCCAGCGTCGTGAACAGGCCAAACAGTGAGAACCCGGCGGAACCCGGGATCAAAAACCCCATGGAAACCATCTGGACCGTGGTTTTCCACTTTGCGAGTTGTGTGACATGCAAGGTGACCCCTCGCGAGGCGAGTTGCTCACGCACGCCCGAGACCAGCAGTTCGCGGAAAATGATGATGATGGCCGGGATCACCGGCGCGTCACCGGTCGCGACCAACATGACGATCAGGCCGCTGACCAGAACCTTGTCTGCAATCGGGTCGAGCATACGCCCAAAGGGCGTTTCGACACTCAGGCGGCGCGCGATGTATCCATCAAGAAAGTCGGTCAGACAGGCGGCGGTGTAGAGCAGCAGGGCGATCCAGCGCGCGGTCGGGTCCGACCACAGTAGCAGGGCCACGATCGGCACGATTGCGATCGTGCGTGCGATGGTCAACAGGTTGGGAAGATTCCTTATCGACATGATTGCTTATAACACCCGATGGGGCAGGGCTCACGCATTGGGATGGAAGTGATCCCAAATCTTCTGGGCGACCGTTCGGTCGATGCCGTCGACCCTTTCGAGATCGGTGAGGCCGGCATCGGCGACCGCCTTGGCCGAACCAAAATGATGGAGCAGGGCTTTTTTGCGCCGCGGTCCGATGCCGGCGATGTCGTCGAGCAGCGAGCGGCCGATCTGATTGGTGCGTTTGCTGCGATGGGCGCCGATAGCAAAGCGGTGGGCTTCGTCGCGCATGCGCTGGACGAAGTAGAGCACGGGATCGCGTTCGGGCAGGAGAAAGGGTGAGACGCCGGGAAGAAAGAACTTCTCGCGTCCGGCGTCACGGTCCGGACCCTTGGCAACCCCGCACAGGGCGACATCGGTGACACCCAGTTCCTCGAAGACTTCCAGTGCGACGGTGAGCTGGCCCAGGCCGCCATCGACGATCACCAGATCAGGCCACATGCCCTGGTCGCGTTCGGGGTCTTCCTTGAGCAGGCGGGAAAAGCGGCGTTTCAGTACCTCTTTCATCATGCCGTAATCATCGCCGCCCAGTTCATCCTGGCTCCCGGCTTCGCCCTTGATGTTGAACTTGCGGTACTGGTTTTTCAGCAGCCCTTCGGGACCGGCCACAATCATTCCTCCGACCGGTTGGGCGCCCTGGATGTGGCTGTTGTCATAGACCTCGATGCGTTGCGGCGGGGCTTCAAGACCCAGCCGGTCGGCCAGCCCTTCGAGCAGCTCGCGCTGGCTGGCGCTTTCGGCCCTGCGCCGCGCCAGAGCGTCCTTGGCGTTGTGCAGCGCGTGGCGCAGTAGGGTGCGCCGGTCACCGCGCTGGGGAACCGATATCTCTACCTTGCGGCCTGCGCGGGTCGAGAGCGCTTCGGTGATCAGCGCATGATCATCGGGCAGAGCCGAGACCAGCACCAGGCGCGGCACTTCCTTGTCCTCATAGAACTGGCCCAGGAAGGCGGCGACCACTTCGGCTTCGCTCTGGTCCTTGGTCCGGGTGGGGTAATAGGCGCGGTTGCCGTAGTTGCGCCCCTGGCGGATGAAAAACACCTGCACGCAGCACTGGCCGCCGGCCTGATGCATGGCCACGACATCGGCCTCATCGATCGCCTGCACGTTGATGCCCTGATGTGCCTGGATGTGGTTCAGTGCGCGGATACGGTCGCGGAAACCCGCGGCGCGCTCGAAGTCGAGATCGTCGGCGGCTTCCTGCATGCGCCCTGCGAGCTTGTCCTGAACCTCGCGCGTTCTGCCCTTCAGGAAAGCCCTTGTTTCCTCGACCAGCCGCTCGTAATCGTCGGGTGCGACGAGCCCGACACAGGGTGCGACACAGCGTTTGATCTGGTGTTGCAGACAAGGTCGGGTGCGGTTGGTAAAGACGTGGTCGGTACAACTGCGCAGCGGAAAGGCACGCTGCAGTGCCGTGACTGTCTGGTTGACCGAACCTGCACTGGCAAAGGGGCCGAAATACTCGCCCTTCTTGCGCCGGGCGCCTCGATGTTTGATCACCTGGGGCCAGTCGTGATCGAGCCGGAGCAGGATATAGGGAAACGACTTGTCGTCGCGCAGGACCACGTTGTAGCGCGGCTTGAGTTTCTTGATCAGGTTGGCTTCAAGCAGCAGGGCCTCGGCTTCGGTGCCGGTCGTGAGGACCTCCATGGAGGCCGTGTTGGCGACCATACGGTGCAAGCGTGGGTCGAGGCGGCCCGGTTGGGTATAGGCCGTGACCCTTTGTTTCAGGATGCGGGCCTTGCCGACATAGAGCACCTCTCCCTTGTCAGAGAGCATGCGGTAGACGCCGGGCGAGGCCGGCATGGTCTTGAGAGCTGCTTTGATTGCGGCAGCACCGCGCTCGCCCGACGCGCGCTCGGGCAGCTCGGTCGCGGGTCCGGCATTTTCGGGGGCGGGCCGAGCGTCTCTGTCTGCCTTGGACATGGCGTTTCTATAAACCATTCCTCGGGTGAGTGCATGGCATCCGCGTGGTCAGTATTGCTGATCAGGCTCGTGCGTTGCAGACTGCATCCTGCTTGGGGCCGGCTTTTCCTGAATAAAGAGGTCCAACTTGAGCCGTTCTGACTTTCTTTCGCGGCGTGGTCTGATGATCGGCACCGCGGGTTTTTCCCTGCTCATATCCCTTGATCCTGTTCGTGTGGCGCTTGCTGCCCAGACGCTCGATCCGTTGCCTGCTTCAGGCCTGGACGTGGAAGGTTTCATGGCGCTTTCGGTCGTCCTGGCCGGCCACGACGGGCTGAATGCGACTCTGGGGCAAAGTTTGTTCGGCGCCCTTGAAAAAATGGTCAGTCCGATGGGCTTGCTGCACTTTATGAAGACCTGCGCGCGTCTGCGGGCGATACAGCAGCCGTCTCGGCGATTACCAAACAAGCTGACCGGGTGGCAACTGCCCAGGTGGTCCTGCGTGGCTGGTATGTCGGTCTGGTTGGGGCGCCAGACGGTGGAGAAGTGCGCATTGGCTATGAAAAGACGCTGATGGGTGTGGTGGTCGAGGATTCTCTGGCGTTGCGCAGCTTCTGTGGTGGCGATCCACATTTCTGGGCCGAACTTCCAGACCTTGCTGAACCCATCGTTGTTTCGGCGGTCACGCCATGACCGATACCGATATTCTCATTGTGGGCGCCGGTGTTGCCGGAGCCATGATCGGCCACCGCCTGGCGAGCCAGGTACGCAAGGTCACCATCCTGGAAGCAGGCCCGCGGATCGATCGTTGGGATACGGTCGAATTGTTCCGCCAGAGCA
>JABIUG010000356.1 GCA_018700655.1 Rhodospirillaceae bacterium
ACGCGCAGGCCGATCCCGCGAAATTTCCTGATGCGGTGGCAGGAGCGATCGGCCAGCGGCCGGCTATGCCTAAAGCGCTTCAACGCATCATGGAAATGCCGGAACACGCGACGGTCTTGCCAAACGAACTGGCTGCTGTGCAGGCTTTCATAACTGGCGAATCGGGGTAAGGCGGAAAAAGCGGCGCAAAAGACGCCAATTACCGCCATGGGAGGAATATGACGGTTGAAGTCACCAGGCTGACCAACGGGATGCGCATCGCGACCGATGCACTCACAGGTGTCGAATCAGCTGCGGTCGGGGTGTGGGTCGATGTCGGCGCACGCGACGAGCCGGCGGAACTGAACGGCATCTCGCATCTGCTTGAACACATGGCGTTCAAAGGCACGCAACGACGTGATGCCAGGATGATCGCGCAGGAAATCGAGGATGTCGGCGGTCACGTCAACGCCTATACCTCGCGCGAACACACCGCCTATTACGCCCGTGTGCTGAAGGATGATGTCGCGCTGGCGATCGACATGTTGTCGGACATTCTCCAGTACTCGACCTTCCATGACGACGAACTCGAGAAGGAACGCTGGGTCGTGATGCAGGAGATCGCACAGGTTTTCGACACGCCCGATGACCTGATCTTCGACCTTTTCCAGGAACGTGCCTTTCCCGATCAACCGATGGGCCGCTCGATCCTGGGAACGAGCGAAGGCGTCAAGGGTTTCAGCCGCGATGCCCTGGTCGACTTCATGGGCCGGTACTACACCGCCGACAGCATGGTCCTGGCCGCCTCCGGCGCGGTTGATCATGACGCCGTCGTGCGCCTTGCCGAAGAACAATTCTCCGGCCTGCCCCGCTCCAACGGCCATGTCGCGCAACCTGCGAGCTACACCGGTGGTGCGGTCAAGCGTGCGGAGGATGTCGAACAGCTTCATCTGATCGCCGGCTGCGACGGCTTCGGCTTTGACGACGCGCATTATTATCCGGTTCAGCTGTTCACCAATGCGCTGGGCGGGGGCATGTCATCGCGGCTGTTCCAGGAGGTTCGCGAAAAGCGCGGTCTGGCCTATGCGATCTATGCCTTCCATTCCTCGTTTGTCGATGGCGGCCTGTTTGGCGTTTATGCCGGCTGTGCCGACGAAGACGCTGCGGAAGTCGCCGATGTGATCGCCGAGGAACTGGTGCGCGCGGCCTGCGGTCTCGATGCCGGTGAACTGGAACGTGCGCGCACGCAGCTCAAGGCCGGGCTTTTGATGTCGCGCGAAAGCACGGCGGCACGCTGTGAAGCGCTGGCCCGCCAGATGCTGATCTTCAACCGGCCGATGCCCCAGGAAGAGGTTGTCGAAAAACTCGATGCGGTCGATCTCGAAGCTGTGCGCGCCTGCGCCGAACGCCTGCTCGACAAGATCGAGCCGACCGTGGCCACGATCGGGCCCAAAGCCGGGATTGATCAGTTCGAACGTTTTGCCTCTCGGTTGAACTAGAGCCCGGTCGGCTCAGGTCGTACCGACCTGAGCCGTGAATCGGTCTCTAAACCTTTGAAGAAGAGCAAGATTCACATGTCAGATCGGCTCGACCTGACATGATCTTGCTCTAGGCGGGTTCCTCGTGTTTGGCTTGCTCAGGAAATCACTTCCGGAATCCCGCGAGGCTCCGCTCGTCAAGGGTCGCCTGATCCTGTGCCAGCCCATCATGGAGCATTGGTCGGACTGGGCGCAATTGCGCAGCGAAAGCCGCAATTTTCTTCAGCCCTGGGAGCCGACCTGGCCACGCGATTCACTGACCCAGGCCGCATTCCGCCGCAGATTGCGCAATCATGCGCGTGATCGCGAGACCGGTGCGGGTTTCAGTTTTCTGGTCTTCCGGGCCGAAGATGATGCCCTGTTGGGTGGGGTGACGCTCTCTGAAATCAGACGCGGTGTCGCTCAGGCCGCGACGATCGGTTACTGGATTGGCGAGCGCTACGGCCGGATGGGTTACATGTCCGAAGCCGTTGAGTGTGTCATTGCCCATGTCTTCGATACGCTCGATCTGCACCGGTTGGAAGCGGCCTGCCTGCCGGTCAACGAACCCAGCCGCCGCCTGCTCGAAGGCCGCGGTTTCCGCATGGAAGGTCTGGCGCAGAGTTATCTGAAGATTGATGGCAGCTGGCGCGACCACCTGCTTTTCGCCCTGATCGATTCAGACTGGCGCGAACGCAAGGCGCGTGAACGTCACGAAGAACTCTCCGGGCGCTGATCTTTTCAGTTCGGCTTGCCGCTTTCGCCGATATCGGTCGAGAGCATGGCCGGGTCGATGCCCATGTTGGTCAGGGCCTTGCGCCACTTGTTGTCGAGTTCAACATCGAACAGCAGCGCCCGATCGGCTTCGCAGGTGAGCCAGCCATTGGCCTGGATTTCCGCATCGAGCTGGCCCGGCGCCCATCCGGCATAACCAAGCGCCAGAAGACTGCTTTGAGGCCCGCTGCCGCAGGCCATCGCCTTCAAGACATCGATCGTGGCTGTCAGGGCGATGCCGTCTGCAATTTCCAGCGTGCCGTCATGCATGTAGTCGTCGGAATGGAGCACAAAGCCACGTCCGGTCTCGACCGGTCCGCCAAAATGCAGGCGGATCTGTTCGCCGGCTCCGCCCTGTTCGACGCCGAGTTGTTCGAGCAGTTCGGTGAACGAGAAATCATCGAGCGGTTTGTTGATTACCAGGCCCATCGCGCCATCAGGGGAGTGGGCGCACATGTAGATCAGTGTGCGGTCGAAGCGGGGGTCTCCGATCGTCGGCATGGCGATCAGGCAGCGGCCTTCGAGATAGGTGTCATCGGCCATTGGTTCACTCTCCGGGCACTTAACAGATACCCCCACCACACATAGGATAACCCGAGCGGACGGGAATGATCGATAAAGATTTCGCAGCGTAATCGTGGCTTGAGTGTGGCGATGGATTGAGAAATTCAGGTGAACGCAACATCGCCGGCGATTTTGCATGAACCTGTGAATGGCTCCAATGCAACGCAGGCGGGCCGGATTCACGCGCTTCCCCGGTACCAAGCGGTGTTTCGGGGTAGACATGATCCGTTCAAAGGCCATATGAGAATAGCTCGCAATGAACCGGGCCAAGACAACACAATTCGGAGAGAGAAAGCCATGACGATCAAGGTTGGAGACACGATGCCTTCAGGCACGATGCACACAATGACGGCCGATGGGCCGAACGAGGTCAGCGCCGCCGAACTGTTCGGCGGCAAAAAGGTCGTGCTGTTTTCCGTGCCGGGCGCCTTCACCCCGACCTGTTCGGCCAAACATCTGCCGGGCTTTGTGCAGAACGCCGACGCGATCAAGGGCAAGGGTGTCGACACCATCGCCTGTATGGCAGTGAACGATGCCTTCGTCATGGGCGCCTGGGGCGACCATCAGAGCGTCGGCGACAAGGTCCTGATGCTGGCCGATGGTGCCGCCGAATATTCCACGGCACTGGGTCTTGAGCTTGATCTGACCGGCGTCGCCTTCGGCATGCGTGGCAAGCGCTTCTCCCTGCTGGTCAACGATGGTGTCGTCGAGCAGGTCAATGTCGATGAGGACGGTTTCTCCTCGACCAGCGCCGAGACGATGATCGAACAACTCGGCTGATCGTCTAACCTGAACCCGGCCCGCCGGCTGTTTTGGTCGACGGGCCGGGCTTTGTGTTCCCGGTATCGTGTCAGGGCAGGTAGATCTGCATGCCCTGGCGCGCCAGTTTGTCGGCGCGTTCGTTGCCGGGGTCGCCGGCATGGCCCTTTACCCAGCGCCAGTCGATGGTGTGGCGTTGTGCCGCCAGGTCGAGTGCCTGCCACAGATCGACGTTCTTGACCGGCTTCTTGGCAGAGGTTTTCCAGCCGTTGGTCTTCCAGCGCGGCATCCACGATGTCAGGCCATCCTTCACATAGACGCTGTCGGTATGGAGGATTATGTCGGCCGCTCGTTTCAGGGCATCGAGCGCCTGGATCGCCGCCATCAGTTCCATGCGGTTGTTGGTCGTCTCGAACGTGCCGCCGGAAAGTTCACGCTCTTCATCGCGCCACAGCATCAGCACGCCCCATCCGCCCGGTCCCGGATTGCCTGAGCAGGCGCCATCGGTGTAGATCGTGATCGTGTCGCTCACGTGTCCAGAAGCCCATAGGCAACGGCGCTCTCGACACCGCGATGGAAGCGCATCCTGGAGAGGTATTCGTGCGGGTTCTTGGGCGTTACCAGGGCACCGTCGACCGGGTTGAGCCAGTCGAACAGTCGGGTCAGCAGAAAACGCAGTGCCGCACCGCGCGCGAGCAGGGGCAGGGCCTCGATTTCGGCGGCTTCGAACGGGCGGACCTGACGGTAGGCATGGAGCAGGGCGCGAGCCTTGGTGACGTTGAACTCCTTTGCGCTTTCGAAACACCAGGCGTTCAGGGCGATCGCCACGTCATAGGCAAAGAGATCGTTGCACGCGAAATAGAAATCGATCAGGCCGCTCAGCGTATTGCCTTCGAAAAAGACATTGTCGCAAAACAGGTCGGCATGGATCACGCCGGCCGGCAGGTCGTGCGGCCAGCACGTTTCCATCAGGGCGATTTCGGCGGCAATCTCGTCGCACAGCCCTGGTTCGATCTCGTCGGCCTGGCCATGGCAGCCCAGGGCCAGTTCACGCCATCCCGCGACCGAAAGGCTGTTTTCGCGTCGAATCGAGAAGTCGGCGCCCTTCAGATGCAAGTCGGCCATGGCCCGCCCAACCCCGGCGCAGTGTTCGACCGTCGCCCGGCGTGGCGAGACGCCATTCAGGAAGCTGATGAGCACTGCGGGCCTGCCGTTTAGTTCCTTCAGCGCGGTGCCGTTGCGATCCTTGATCGGAGTCGGACAGGGCACGCCCCGCTGGGCCAGGTGATCCATCAGGCCCAGAAAAAAAGGCAAGTCATCGGCGTTCACGCGTTTTTCGTAGAGCGTCAGGATATGGGGCCCGGCATCGGTCATGACGAAGTAATTGCTGTTCTCAACACCTTCGGCGATGCCCTTGAGCGAGAGCAACCCGCCCAGATCATAGTCGTCCAGGAAGACAATCAGATCCTCGGCTGCAACATCGGTATAAACGGCCATGGCGTGCCTGCTCAGCCAGCCAGAGCGCGTGGCAGCTTGAAGTGAACATCCTCACGTGTGACCTCGACCTCTTCAATCGTGAGGTCATGGTCTTCACGCAGGACCGCGATCACTTCTTCGACCAGAAGCTCGGGCGCAGAAGCACCGGCGGTGATGCCCAGGGTGGCGATGCCTGAAAGGTCCATCGCGCCAAGTTCGCTGGCGCGCGCGATCAGGACAGCGTCGCCCGAGCCAGATGCCTTGGCGACTTCGACCAGGCGAACCGAGTTCGACGAATTGCTCGCGCCGATCACCAGCATCAGATCACAACGCCGGGCCATGGCCTTGACGGCCTCCTGGCGGTTCGTCGTGGCGTAACAGATATCCTGGCGGTGTGGGCCGTGCACGGCCGGGAAACGGCGGCGCAGGACATCAACAATTGCAGAGGTGTCATCGACCGATAACGTGGTCTGGGTGATATAGGCCAAAGCTTCCGGGTTTTCAGGCTCGACCGCCTCGGCATCGGCGACCGACTGGACCAGCACGATCGCGCCATCAGGCAACTGGCCCATAGTGCCGACGACCTCGGGGTGACCGGCATGACCGATCAAGATGATGTTCCGCCCGACACCATGGTGTTTTTCGGCCTCGTGATGGACCTTGCTGACCAGCGGGCAGGTCGCATCGAGATAGAACAATTTGCGCTGCTTGGCGTCGGCCGGGACCGATTTTGGTACACCATGGGCCGAAAATACCACCGGTCGATCATCATGGGGTATCTCGTCGAGCTCTTCGACAAAGATTGCGCCCTTGGCTTCCAACGCTTCGACGACAAACCGGTTGTGCACAATTTCGTGGCGGACATAGACCGGCGCACCATGCTGTTCGATGGCCTGTTCGACGATCTGGATCGCGCGATCGACACCGGCGCAAAATCCTCGGGGGCTGGCAAGCAGGACGTGCATGGGCGGTTGTTGGCCGGGCAGTGACATGAAGATTTGATCCTAACGCAACGATCGGGGGCACGCGAGCGCCAAGGTGTCTGGCAGCCTTGTTCGCAAACCCGTGCGCCACTATTGTAGCGCCGCCTGCAATAGCCGTTCCCGTCGCGTCATGGAAGGATTAGCAATGAGCGAAGGTGTCGTGATAGCCCAGAAAAGTCCCTACAAGGCCGAACTGAAGAAGGGTGAGAAGTATTTCTGGTGCAGCTGCGGGCGCAGTGCCAAACAGCCTTACTGCGACGGCTCGCACAAGGGCACCGGTCTCATGCCGATGATTTTTACCGCAGATGAGGACAAGACAGCATGGCTGTGTGGCTGCAAGAACACCCAGGGCAAGCCGTTCTGCGACGGCACGCACAGCAAACTCTGAACCCCTGCAAGAAGATCGGCATCGCATGATGAGTAAATGGCTTTGCCATTGGCGGCCCGCGACATTGCTTGGGCTGGCGCTTGCGCTGGCAAGTTGTGGCGGCGAGGAAGAGATTCTTGTCCTGACCTGCCCGCAGGTCCTGATCGTCGAAGAGGCCTCCGATCTCACGCTCTATACGCCGGGTGAAGGACGCGACATGCTCGATGTCCGGTTCGGCGTTGGTATTCAAGCCGTCGAGTGGGTTTGTGAGTTCTATGCCGACGAAAATAAGGTCGACGTCGAGGTTCGATTCGGAATGCGCGCCTTGCGTGGGCCGGCTGCCGAAGGTTCGGTCGCGCGCTTCCCGTATTTTGCCGCGGTTGCCGATCCCCAGGGCAACATACTGGCCAAGCAGGTCTTTGCGATCGATATCGAATTTCCCGGCAACGCGATTGAAATAGGCCATATCGAGGCGGTTTTTCAGCGTTTGCGTTACACCAGCATTGCCGAAGCGTCCAAATACACGATCTATCTGGGTTTCCAGCTGACACCAGAGCAGCTCATGGACGCCCGCGCCAGGAACGGCCTCTAGGGTCTGTCTTTTGCCTATGTTCCAGGCGCAATCAGGCGACCTGCCCACAGGCGTGGGCCTCACAGTCCTGTGCCATTGGTTGACCCTCGCACCCACTGACGCCCATGATGGCGGCGGCCGCTGAATGCTGCGGGAGAGACCGGCTTCGAGCCGGCGCCGAAGGAGCAACCTGCCCCGGAATCTCTCAGGCCCATGGACCGCAGCGGAATGGCCACTCTGGAGAGTAGACGGTGCATAGGGCCGTCTCACCGAAGGGGAAAACCGGCTTTGCCGGTGAACGCTCTCAGGTCACGCAACAGAGGGGGCAATTGCGGGTGCGATTCTGCGCCGGCGATTGTACCTGTGTGGAGGACCCCGAGTGAGCGCTGACGCAGATCTTCTGACGACGCCCCTGAATGACCTGCACCGCGAGCTCGGTGCCCGCATGGTGCCTTTTGCCGGCTATGCCATGCCGGTGCAGTACCCCGCCGGTATCCTTGAGGAACACAAACACGCCCGGACCCAAGCGGGACTGTTCGATGTCTCCCACATGGGCCAGGTGCGAATCACCGCCAAGGGCGGCGCACCGCTCGACGATGCCGCGGCGGCGCTTGAGCGCCTGGTGCCGGCCGATATGCGCAACCTCAAGCCGGGACGCCAGCGCTATACCCAGTTCACCAATGCCGGGGGCGGCATTCTCGATGACCTGATGGTGAACTGCATGGGCGATCACCTCTACATGGTGGTCAATGCCGGGACCAAGGGCGACGACATCGCACTGCTGCAGGCTGGGATCGGCGATACCTGCGAGATAGAAGTGCTGGAATCGCGAGCCCTGGTCGCGTTGCAGGGCCCCAAAGCAGTTGCCGTCCTTGCCCGGCTGATCCCAGAGGTCGCACAACTTTCGTTCATGCAGGCCGCGACCTGGACACTTGATGGCGAGCGCCTGCTGATCAGCCGCTCGGGTTACACCGGCGAGGATGGCTGCGAGATTTCCGTGCCCGGCCATGCGGCCGAAGCCTTTGTGCGCCGGTTGCTCGGCGAGGACGAGGTTGCACCCGTGGGGCTTGGCGCGCGTGACAGTCTGCGCCTGGAAGCCGGTCTGTGCCTCTATGGCCACGACATCGACACGACCACGACGCCGGTCGAGGCCGGTTTGACCTGGTCGATCCAGAAGCGCCGCCGCGAGGAAGGCGGTTTTCCCGGCGCCGACATTATCCAGAGACAGATAACCGAGGGGCCGCCCAGGCGTCGCGTCGGGTTGAAGCCCGAAGGCGGGGCGCCGGTGCGTGAAGGTGCCGCGATCCGCGAGCCCGGTGGCGAGGCCATCGGCGTCGTCACCAGTGGTGGTTTTGGCGCAACGGTCGGCGGGCCGGTGGCGATGGGTTATGTAAGAAACGATCTGGCGGCGCCTGGTACGGCGCTGGAACTGGATTTGCGGGGCAAGGGTGTGGCTGCGGAAGTGGTGGCAATGCCCTTTGTTCCACCGGGATTTCACAGAAAATAGAGCAACGGCTCAAGGGAGGCCTAACAATGAGCGACAGGCTTTACAGCAAGGACCATGAATGGATCGAGATGGACGGCGATATTGCGACCGTGGGCATCTCTGAACACGCGCAGGAGCAATTGGGCGATGTCGTGTTCGTCGAATTGCCTGATATCGGGCGCAGTCTCTCGCAGAACGAAGAGGCCGGTGTCGTCGAGTCGGTCAAGGCGGCGAGCGAGCTCTACGCGCCGCTTGCCGGTGAGATTGTCGAGGTCAACGAGACCCTGGTCGATGACCCGGCCCAGGTGAATGCTGACCCATACGGCAATGGCTGGTTCATGCGGGTCCGCATCGACGACACCGGGCAACTCGATGGCTTGATGGATGAGGAAGCCTATCAGGAGTTTCTTGCGGAGCTTGAGTGATGCGATATCTGCCCCAGACCGATGCCGACCGTGCCGAGATGCTTGCGCTGATCGGGGCTGCCAGCATTGACGATCTTTATGTCGATGTGCCGCGTTCGGCCTGGCTTGATGGGCCGGTGGATCTGCCGCCCCATCAGGGTGAGCTGCAGGTCGAACGTGCGATGGCTGCGATGGCCGGGAAGAACCTGCATGGCGGCAATGCACCGTTTTTTGTCGGTTGCGGCGCCTATCGCCACCACGTCCCGGCTTCGGTCGATGCCCTGATCCAGCGCGGCGAGTTCCTCACCTCCTACACCCCCTACCAGCCCGAGGTGAGCCAGGGCACGTTGCAGATGCTGTTTGAGTTCCAGACCATGGTCGCGATGCTGACCGGGATGGATGTCGCCAATGCCTCGATGTACGACGGCGCATCCGGGACGGCAGAGGCGGTGCTGATGGCCAACCGGTCCACGCGTCGCCATCGTGCGGTGCTCTCGGGCGGTCTTCATCCCCATTACCGCGAGGCGGTCGAGACCTATGCACGTTATGGCGATTTTGAGATCGCCAGCCAGACGCTTGTTCCAGACGGCGTCGAAGATCTCGCCTCCCTGATTGATGATTCCACGAGTTGTGTGGTCGTCCAGACGCCCGACATCATGGGCCGCCTGCATGATTTGCGTGGGCTCGCCGAGGCGTGCCATGCGGCGGGCGCGTTGCTGGTTGTCGTTGTGACCGAGATCGTCTCGCTCGGACTTGTGCGTTCGCCGGGCGACATGGGTGCCGACATCGTGGTCTGCGAGGGCCAGTCGATCGGCAACCCGATGGGTTTTGGCGGGCCCTATCTCGGGCTCTTTGCGACACGCGACAAATACGTGCGCCAGATGCCCGGGCGCCTGGTCGGCGAGACCGCCGATTCCGACGGCAAGCGCGGTTATGTGCTCACGCTTTCAACCCGTGAACAGCATATCCGCCGCGAAAAGGCGACCAGCAACATCTGCACCAATTCCGGTTTGTGCGCGCTGGCATTCACAATTCATCTCGCGCTGCTGGGCGAGGCCGGGATGATGCGGCTGGCCCGGCTCAATCACGAAGCAGCGCAACGCACGGCCGAGCGACTCGCGACGATCGACGGCGTTACGGTGCTCAACGAAAGTTATTTCAACGAGTTCACGGTTCGACTTTCGCGACCGGCAGCAGACGTGATCGATGCCCTGGTTGAACGCGGTGTGCTCGGCGGTGTGCCGATTTCACGTTTTGAGCCCGATAACGGAGAACTGGCGGATCTGATGGTCGTCGCCGCGACAGAAATGACCACGGTCGAGGAGATTGATGCCCTGGGCAACGCTCTTGCGGAGGTTCTGTCATGACCATGGTGACCTCTTCGGGCCATCGCGGCCTTGTCATGGATGAACCACTGTTGTTTGAGCAGAGCGCCGAAGGCCGCACCGGAGTCGATCTGGAAGCGCCCGAAGGCCGCCCCTTGAAACTGGGCGGGCTGGAGCGCGAAGCCCCGATCGGCCTGCCCGGTCTTTCCGAGCCCCAGGTCGTGCGTCACTACACCCGCCTCTCACAGAAAAACTATGCGATCGATGCCGGGTTTTACCCGTTGGGTTCCTGCACGATGAAACATAATCCCCGGCTCAACGAAAAGGTCGTGCGGATGCCCGGGTTCGCGATGGCGCACCCGATGCAGCCCCAGCAGACCGTACAGGGTTGTCTGGAGCTGATTTCGACCCTAGCGCACTGGCTGACAACCATGACCGGTATGCCCGGCGTTGCGATGTCGCCCGCCGCCGGTGCCCATGGCGAGCTCGCCGGGCTGATGACGATCCGTGCCGCACTGACGGACCGTGGCGATGCGCGCAAGCGCGTGCTGGTGCCCGAATCGGCCCACGGAACCAACCCGGCTACAGCGGCCCTGTGCGATTACAAGGTCGAGTCGATCCCGGCCAACGAACGCGGCCGGATTGATATCGAGGCGCTCAAGGAAGCGCTCGATGAGGATGTCGCCGCCCTGATGCTGACCAACCCCAACACCTGCGGCCTGTTCGAAGATGAGGTCGTTGAAGTCGCCAGGCTGGTCCATGACGCCGGTGCGTTTTTCTATGCTGATGGCGCCAACTTCAACGCCATTGTCGGGCGGGTACGTCCGGGCGACCTGGGTGTCGATGCCATGCACATCAACCTCCACAAGACATTCTCCACACCCCATGGCGGCGGCGGGCCGGGCAGTGGCCCGGTGGTGCTTTCGGAACCATTGTTGCCGTTCGCGCCGCTTCCCTATGTCGTCGTCGATGGCGAGGGCTGGCGTCTGGTCGAACATGACGACACCGGCAAGTCATTCGGGCGGCTGCGCAGCTTTCACGGCCAGATGGGCATGTTCGTGCGTGCCCTTGCCTACATGATGAGCCATGGCTCGGACGGTCTGCGCCAGGTCGCAGAGGATGCCGTGCTCAACGCCAACTATATCATGGCCAGGTTGAAGGGCGCTTATAACGCCCCTTTCCCGGGGCCCTGCATGCACGAGTGCCTGTTCGACGACCATTCACTGAAAGATACCGGGGTCAGCACGCTTGATCTGGCCAAGGCCATGATCGACGAGGGTTTCCACCCGATGACGATGTATTTCCCGCTGGTCGTTCACGGCGCGATGCTGATCGAGCCGACCGAGACCGAAAGCCGCCAGAGCCTCGACCTCTTCTGCGACAGCATGCTGCACCTGATGGAACGGGCCAAGGCGGGTGACGCCGAATGGTTCCACAATGCGCCTTATCTGGCGCCCTGGAGCCGTCTGGACGAAACCGCAGCCGCGCGCCGTCCGGTGCTGACCTGGAAACCCGCAGCAGAGACCAACCGGGCAGTTTGACAGCCCGAACAGCGGACAAAGAAAAGGGCGCCCGCGTTGCCGCGAAGCGCCCCCTTCGTTCCGGTGCCCCCCGGAGTAGTTTCAGTGCAGGCGTTTGCCGATTTCGCTGATCGCGTCCTCGACCAGCTTGGCCTGTTCGGCCTCGCCGATCTTGTCGTCGAGCAGCTTGCGGGTTGCCTTCAATGCCAGTTCGACAGCGGCCGAGCGAACTTCGCGTACGGCATCTGATTCGGCCTGGCCGATCCGGTCGAGCGCCAACTGGCGGCGACGTGAGACCTGGTGTTCGAGTTCTTCGGCGGCACGGCGCGACAGGCGTTCGGCCTCTTCGCGGGCATGAGCCACGATGCCTTCGGCTTCCTTCTCGGCCTCGCGCTGCTTGCGTTCGTAGGATGCCAGGAGCTCCTGGGCTTCCTCACGAAGTTGGCGGGCGTGGTCGAGTTCGTCGGCAATCTTCTGGCTGCGGGCATCAAGGCCGCCCACGATCATCTTCGACGCCGGCTTCCAGGCAATGCCGATAGCGATGAAGAAGGCAATCGCGACCCAGAATGCGGGATCGTTGATGTATGCGTCCATGATCAGGCCTCTCTCGCCGCGGCGACCGCACGGGCGACGTCGTCGTCGCTGACATCGACACCGATCAGCTTGGAGGTTGCCTCACGCGCTGCATCGGCTGCCATGGTGGTCAGATTGTCCATGGCATCGGACTTTGCAGCGGTGATCGAACGCTGGGCTTCCTCGATCTGGCCGGCGATTTCGCCATCCAGTTCGTGGTTGCGTGCTTCAGCGGCCTTGGAACCGGCCACAGCCGCTTCGGCGATTGCGCCGTGCGCAGCCGAACGGGCACCGACCAGGGAAGCTTCATAGGCTTCCAGGGCAGCATCGGCGTTCGACTTTGCTTTTTCGGCCGCGTCGAGATCTGTCTCGATCTTCTCCTTGCGCTCCGCCAGGATCCCGCCGATGCGGGGCAGGGCGAAAAACGCCATCACCAGATAAAGGGTGATGAAGCAGACGGCGAGCCAGAAGAACTGCGGCAGAAAGTGCCAGAACTCTAACTGAGGCATGGGCTTCGAGCCTTCCTGTTCAAAAAGACGATGCGCCGCTCCGGGGGTCCGGAACGGCGCGGCGATCAGAACACGAAGAGTAGAAGAAGTGCGATCAGCAGGGCGTAGAGCGCAACAGCTTCGACCAGCGCAAAGCCGATCCACATGAAGCCCTGTACGTTGCCCGCCGCGGCCGGGTTACGGCCAACCGATGAAATCATCGACGCGAAGATGTTGCCGATACCGGCACCAACTCCACCCAGGCCGATCACTGCCAGACCGGCACCAATGAGCTTTGCAGCTTCAGCTTCCATGACCAAATGTCCTCTCTTCTTGCTTAACGAGATTCTCGTGTGACGACCGGATGGCCGCCGGTGATTAGTGCATTTCCAGTGCGTCGTGCAGGTAGATGCAGCTAAGGACTGCAAAGACGTAGGCCTGCAGGAACGCAATGGCGAATTCCAGAATGGTGAGACCCACCACGGCAGCCATCGGGATGGCGCCGGGGATGATGTAGAAGGCGCCCAGCGGAGCAATGAAACCCGCAAAGACCTTCAGCATGGTGTGACCTGCCGTCAGGTTTGCGAACAGTCGCAAACCGAGGCTTACCGGGCGGATCAGGTAGCTCAGCACCTCGATGGGGATGACCAGAGGTGCAAGGAAGCCGGGAACGCCGGTGGGCAGGAAAAAGCCGAAGAAACCGATGCCGTGTTTCATAAAGCCGATGATCGTGACACCGATGAAAACGACAAACGCGAGGCCGAAGGTGACGACGATCTGGCTCGTCACGGTAAAGCTGTAGGGCAGCATGCCCAGCATGTTGCAGGCCAGAATGAACATGAACAGCGTGAAAACGAACGGGAAATAGGCCCGGCCGTCACTGCCGACATTGTCGCGAATCATGTTGGCGATGAATTCGTAGGTGACTTCCACGAGCGACTGCATGCGGCCAGGCACCATCGCGCGCTTGCCGACAAACAGCGTGGTGAAGGCGATGACCAGAATGGTCGCCGCGAACATCCACAACGCCGCGTTGGTAATATGCAGTTCAAGGCCGCCGATGTTGATATCGACGAACTTCTCGACTGTGAACTGATAAAGCGGGCCGTGCCCGCCATCGCCTTGGGATTCAGTCGCCACGCGTCGTCCCGTCCTTCTTGCCACTCTTCGGATCGCGAAGCGATCCGTGGGAAAATCCACTCACGGTCTTGTAGACATTGATGAACCCGGCCCCCATGCCCATGACCAGAAAGATCATGATGAACAGGGGCGCGGTGCCCAACTCGCCGTCAATCCAGATACCCAGAAAAACAGACACGCCCAACGCCGCAACCATCTCAACCGCCAGACGGATGGCCATGCCGTAACCGGATGCCATCGCACGTTTCTGGGCATCGGGCCGGTTGGCGGCCTGTTCCCGTTCGCGTGCTGCTGCAATCCGCTTCTGCAAATCGGAAAGATCAGGCGGATGGTCTTTTTTGGTCATGACCCCCGCTCTCCCGTCATGCGCGGCGCCCCCAAATCCGGGCGATAGAGCGCGCGAACCATACGGACGGCCCCATGGCGTGTCAAGGACACGGGGCGACTCTTTCCAGGTCTAATTTTTTGTTATATTTCAGATAGTTAGTCGCATCATGCCATAGCGCGCAGTTGCTCCGCCGCGTCAAGGTCGACAGAGACCAGCTGAGAGACGCCAGGCTCACTCATCGTGACGCCGAAAAGCCGATCCATGCGTGCCATGGTGAGGCGATGATGGGTGATTACCAGGAAACGGGTGTCGCCGTTGTTGGCAAACTCGTCGAGCAGGTCGCAGAAACGGTCGACATTGGCGTCGTCGAGCGGGGCGTCGACCTCATCAAGCACGCAGACCGGTGCCGGGTTGGTCAGGAACAGGGCAAAGATCAGCGCCATGGCGGTCAGCGCTTGTTCACCGCCCGACAGCAGCGAAAGAATCTGCATCTTCTTGCCCGAGGGACTGGCTTCGATCTCGAGCCCGGCTTCCAGGGGGTCGTCCGAATCGACCATCGAGAGGCGGGCATGACCGCCGAACAGGCGTTTGTAGAGACGCTGGAAATGTTCGTTGATTTCCCGGAAGGCGGTCAGCAGCCGTTCGCGACCTTCGCGGTTGAGTTCGCCGATTCCTGTGCGCAGGCGTGCGATTGCAGCTTCCAGGTCTTCACGTTCCGAGAGCATGACCGAAAGCTGTTCATCGACCTCCTGGGCCTCGATCTCGGCACGCAGGTTGACCGGACCCATGTTCTCGCGTTCACGCACGACACGGCCGAACTTCTGCTCCAGGTCTTCGGCGTCGGAGAGTTTGTCGTGATCGGTCACGATTTCTGTCAGGGCTTCGGGGGCGCATTCCAGACGCTCGTTGATCTGGCGTGTTATCTCGGTTGCCGCCTGGCGTGATTGTTCGACGGCGCCTTCGCGGCGGGCCCGCTCCTCACGACGATCCGAAAGGGCGGCATCGGCCTGGCGCAGATTGCGATCGCACTGGGCCTGGACTGTCTCGGCCGCTGCGCGCTCGTCGGCTGCGGCGCGGCGGACCGCTTCGGACGCTTCAAGGCGTTCGGCAAGCCCAAGGCGCTGGGCTTCAATGCGCGCCGGCTTTTCTTCCATGTCGGCCGATTCGGCCTGGCCGGCGGCCAACCGTGTTTCCAGATTGGTAATGCGTTCCTGTGCGCCACCTGCGCGGCCCTGCCAGGACTGGCGCTCACCCGCGAGCGCGGCCAGACGCCGGGTTCGGAACTCTGCCTCGCGATGGAGGCGATCATGCTCGCCCTGACGCCGCGAAAGTTCGGCACGCTGGGCATTAAGCTCGTCGCGCAGTGCTTCCAGCCCGTCACCGGCCTCAGCCGGGGGCATATCAGCATGCTGCTGGCGTACCTGACCCATCGCCAGCGCCAGTTCGCCGCGTTCGGTTGCGACGCGCTCGGCCATGGCGGCCAGATCCTTGCGCCGTGCCTCGGCGGCCTGGGTCCGGCTTTCTTCGTTGCGCAGTCCTTCGCGGGCATGGGCCAGCGTTTCGGCTGCCGCATCAGCGGTCGCCCTTGCCGTGTTTTCGGTGCGCATCGATTCTGCCAAGGCTTCGGCTGCCGCTGCGAGCGCCTGCTGGGCCGTGTCGTTGATCTGCGATGCGTTCTCGATTTCCTGGCCCAGGGCATCAAGCCTGGTGCGTTGCGCCAGCCGCGCGGCTGCACCGCTCTTGGCGTCGTTGACGACAAAACCATCCCAGCGCCACAGGCGGCCCGAACGGCTGACGAGGCGTTGCCCGGGTCGAAGCTGGCGCGAGAGTTCACCACCCCTATCATCGTCAACCACGCCGACCTGGGTCAGGCGGTGGGCAAGCTCCGGGGGAGCAGCGACATGGGTGGAAAGCGCTTCGACGCCCTGGGGCAGGGCCGGTGCGTCGCCATAGGGCGGCAACAGGGTCCAGCCGGTCGGGCCGTCACGGCCAACCGGTGCATCGATATCATCGCCCAGGGCAACACCCAGGGCGGTCTCATAACCATCGGCGACACGCAGGGCATCGAGCACCGGTGCACCGTCATGGCTGCTGCGCGCGACCAGAGCGGCCAGCGCATCACGTTCGGCTTTCAGTCCGGTCAGTTTGGCGTCGGTGTCGCGCGCCCTGGCGCGGCAAGCCTCTTCGGCTTCGCGTTTTGCGCGCTGGTCGTTCTGTGCTGCGGCGAAGGCTTCACGTGCTGCTTCGATCGCTTCGACGGCCTGGCTCTCTTCGCGGCGCAGGCGGTCGAGCGAGTCTGAGTCGTCGAGGCCAAGGTTGAGTTGGCCGCGTTCGGCTTCGATGTCGCCGGCCTGATGGTCGAGCCTGCCGATCCGGGTGTCGAGATCGGCAATGCGCGCTTCCAGCGCCTGGCGCCGCGCAGTGCGTGCGGCGCGTTCTTCAGCCAGCGCGGTGACGCGGCTTTCCAGCTCCGACACGGCCGTGCGCATTTCGTCTGAGGCGGCCTGTGCCATGGCGACGGCTTCAGCCTCGCCTTCGCGCTGCTGGGTGAGCTGGGTTTCTTCCCGCTCGAGTTCGGCCAGGGCACGGGTGGCATCTTCGGCCAGGGTGCGTTCGCGCTCGAGGTCGGCGCCCAACTGATTCAGCCGTTCGGCGATCTCGCGACGCTGCTCGTTGAACCGGCGTTCCTCTGCTTCCAACGCGACCCTTGCGACATTGAGCTCGTTGAGTGCTGTGCCGGCCTGGGTCTCGGCTTCGCGCAGGGGCGGCAGGGCTTCGGCTGCTTCGGCCTGGGCCGTGGTGGTCTGGGCGACGACCCGCGTCGCTTCGGCTGCTTCGGCCTCGATCACCGTCAGGGCCCCGGCACAGATGGCGACTGCGGACTGGGCATCCTGCCAGCGGCGCAGGAGCCAGCGTGATTCGGCTTCACGAATACGGTCGCTCAACCGACGATAACGTTGGGCCTGGCGTGCCTGGCGCTGGAGATTGGCGAGCTGGCCTTCGAGCCCGCCGACCACGTCGCCAAGCCGTTCCAGATTGGTTTCGGCCGCCCGCAGGCGCAATTCGGCTTCATGCCGGCGCGATTGCAGGCCGGCGATCCCGGCGGCTTCTTCAAGCAGATGGCGCCTGGCGGCCGGCTTCGAGCGAATCAGGTCGGAAATCTGGCCCTGGCTTACCAGGGCCGAACTTTTGGTACCCGTCGCGATATCGGCAAAGAAAAGCTGCACATCACGGGCACGGGTGTCCTGTCCGTTGATCCGGTAGTTCGACCCGCCACCGCGTTCGATCCTCCGGGCGATCTGGACTTCTTCGTTTTCGTTCCAGGCCGGCGGCGCATCGCGTTTGGTGTTGTCGAGGTTGAGCGTGACCTCGGCAACGTTGCGCCCCGGGCGGAAATCGGTGCCTGAAAAAATGACATCATCCATCCCGCCGCCGCGCATCTTCTTGGCGGATGTCTCGCCCATGACCCAGCGCAGCGCTTCGAGCAGGTTCGACTTGCCACAGCCATTGGGTCCGACAATGCCGGTCAGGCCAGGTTCGATGACGAACTCGGTGGGGTCGACGAAGGACTTGAAACCGCTCAGCCGCAGACGTGAAAAATGCACGGCAGACCCTCAGACGTCGGGGAAGGAAGGATGAAAGATAGAAGTCGTCATTCAGACATTGCCCTCGATTTCGCGCAGCAGTTCATCGAATTCCTCGAAAGTCAGATTGCCGGGAACACTCTCGCCGTTGACGATGAAGGTCGGTGTTGAGTTGATGTCATAGGTCTGATCGCCGGCCAGACGCACGGCAAGAATGCCGTCGATTACCGCCTGGTCTTCGAGGCAGGCATCAACCATGGCCGGGTCCTGGCCGCCCATCCGCACGATCGATTTGATCGCCTCGGTAGGGTTGGCCGCACGCGCCCATTCCTCCTGCGTCCGGAACATGACGTCGACGAACGGGAAGAACCTGTCCTCGCCGCTGCAGCGTGCAATAGCCGAGACCATCAGCGCGACCCGGTCGAGTGGAAACTCGCGAAAGACCAGCTTGGCGCGGCCGGTATCGAGATACTCCGCCTTGAGCTGGGGCAACGTCCCGGTATGGAAGGCGGCACAGTGCGGGCATGTCATCGAGGAATACTCGATGATTTCGATGGGCGCGTCGGGATCGCCCATGATCATATCCGGCAGCGGCTGGGCCTCCTGGGCACGCAGTCCGACAACAGGCAGGGCCGCCGCAATGGTAACGGCAGCAAGAAATTCGCGTCGTTTCAGCAAAGTCCGATCCTCTCATGGAATCGAGGCGCCGGAGTGGCGTGGCGTGTCCGAGTATAAGGTGCGGGAGTCCGACGCCTCAAGCGCTCCTCCGCACCCCTGGGGATACTCGTACTGTGGATAAGTTGGCTCACGATGGCGCTGGTCTGGTCCCAAGGACCGCCCGGCCCAGTCGTTCCAGCGCTTCCTTCAGCTTGTCGTCATCGACATTGGCAAGTTTGGTGTCGAGCTCGGCGGCCTCACTCTCGGTCAGGGAGCGCGGCTGGCGCTGTTGATGTTTTTCATGGCGCGCGACCTCGCCCTGCTTGAGTTTCAGGCGTGTTACCGCCCGATGGCCGAAAAATGTCGCGATTCGCTCCAGCACCTTGGGCTCGAGATGTTGCAGTTCCAGCGCGAAGGCCGGTGTCACACGAATCGAGAGCGCACCGTCGCGGCTGAGTTTTTCGGGCAGGCAGACTTCGGCCAGGCGTTCGCCGACAATCACCTGCCAGTCGGTGATCAGGCGCGATTCGGCAAAGCCGTGTTGGCGATAAGCACGTGCCGCCGCTTTGGGCAGCAACAGGCCGGCGCGCGTGGGATAACCGCGCCGCTTGGGTTTCGGTTCTGTCTGTTTGGCCTTTGGTGGGGCCATTGTGCGTCGCCTCGTTCGGGCTGGGTGTGTTATCGGTATGCCACGTGCGGCAGCCGTCGACCCCGACGGCTTTATCCTGTTTGCGGTCGCAATGTGGCGAGGCCATGGCGGAAACGTCAACTTCTGAACTCCAAGCCGATTCCCTTCTGGCCTGGTATGACCGGCACCGGCGCGACCTCCCATGGCGCGCCAGACCTGGTGAAACCGCCGATCCCTATCGTGTCTGGCTCTCGGAAATCATGCTCCAGCAGACCCAGGTACAGGCTGTGATCCCCTATTTTCTGAGCTTTCTGGAGCGTTGGCCCGATGTCGGCGCGCTCGGCGCTGCGCCGCGTGAGGAGGTCATGGCGGCCTGGGCGGGCCTTGGCTATTACGCGCGGGCACGGCGGCTTCACGATTGCGCGCGCCAGATAGCGGGCGAATTGGATGGCGTCTTCCCCGATACCGAGGCTGGTTTGCGCGCTTTGCCGGGGATCGGTGCCTATACCTCAGGCGCTGTCGCAGCGATCGCCTTTGACCGCCCCGCAGCGGCGGTCGACGGGAATGTCGAGCGGGTGATGGCGCGTTCCTATGCCATCGGCGCGCCGATGCCCGCGGCCAAGAAGGAAATCCGCAAGCGCACGCAAGCGCTGGTGCCGACCGATCGCCCCGGCGACTTCGCCCAGGCCCTGATGGATCTTGGGGCGACGATCTGTACGCCACGCAGGCCTGCCTGTGGCCTCTGCCCCTGGCGCGACGCCTGTGCCGGGCGGTTGGCGGGGATCGCAGAAGAATTACCCCGCCCGGCACCACGTAAGGAACGCCCGCATCGCCACGGCCTGGTCTTCTGGCTGGAACGCGACGATGGCGCCGTGCTGCTGCGCACCCGCCCGGATGAGGGGCTGCTTGGCGGCATGATGGAAGCACCGACGACGCCCTGGCGTGAGGCTCCCTGGACCCTGGAAGAAGCCTTGCCGCATGCGCCGTTGGCAGGTGACTGGGAGTTGTTGCCCGATCTGGTGCGCCACGGATTCACGCATTTCACGATCGACCTCAAAGTCGCCGTTCTGTCGGGTGCGACAGCACCGGGTCATGGCAGCTGGCACCACCCCGAAAGCTTCGACTCGCTGGCCCTGCCGACCCTGACTCGCAAGGTTGTGCGCCACGCTTTCAGCGCCGGGCGGCGATCTCCGCGATAGGCCGAAACGAAAGCCGGTGGTGCGGCGTGAGGCCGAGCAGATCGAGACCGGCGCGGTGTTCCGCCGTGCCGTAGCCGGCGTTGCGTTCCCAGCCATAGCCTGGATGTTGTCCTGCGAGATCCGCCATCCAGCAGTCACGCGTGACCTTGGCAATGATCGAGGCTGCCGCAATCGAAAGGCTCCGTGCATCGCCTTTTACCACGGTGGTCACCGGGCAGGGGAGATCTGGTGCGCGGTTGCCGTCGACCAGTGCATGGGCCGGGACCAGGGGCAGCTCTGCCAATGCCCGCTGCATCGCCAACATGGATGCGGCCAGAATTTTGAGGTCGTCGATCTCCTCGACCTCGGCCCTGCCGACCCCGATTGATGCACGGCCCTGAAGCGCGGCGAACAACGCCTCACGTCGTCTGGCGGTGAGTTTCTTGGAATCGTTCAGACCGTCTGGAATGGTGGTGGGATCAAGGATGACGGCGGCCGCGACGACCGGTCCGGCCCAGGGGCCGCGACCGACCTCGTCGATCCCGGCCACCGGCGCGGAGACGCCGCGCTCGAAATCAAGATTGGGCTTTGTCATCGCCTCTGGGTCTGCTGACTGGTTGATCGTCGGCCAGGCTTTCGGGCAGGGCTTTGGCGTGTCGTTCGGCGATCTGCTGGCGTTTCACCAGTGTCCACGCGATCGATTGCTGGGTTCTGGCGGTCGCCAGGGGGTAAAGCCGCGTCATGAGGTCGCGCAGTGTGTCGACATGAACCGCCAGGCGCTCGATCCGGCGCGCGCTGTCGAGCCAGAGCGGGCTGATGATCAGGCTGAGCGCGATCACGGCGACAAACAGGCGGTAACCTTCATCGTCGAGTGCGCCGACCGAAAGGCCCAGCGCAATCAGGACGAACGAGAACTCACCGACCTGGCCCAGCGCGACGCCGCCCAGCCAGGCGCGCGGCCAGGGCTCCTTGAGAAAACGCAGGATACCGACATTCATCGCGGTTTTTCCCAGGGTGACGATCAGCAGCATCAGAATGATCTCGCCCAGATTGTCCCAGATGAATCCCAGGTCGATCAGCAGGCCGATCGAGAGGAAAAAGACCATCAGCAACAGGCCCTGGATCGGCAGGGTCGAGCGCAGCATCAGTTTGCGGTCGGTGCTGTTGCCGAGCAGAAGCCCGGCCAGAAAAGCGCCATAGGCGGTCGACATGCCGAACAGGCCGCTTACCGCCGCCGCGGCAAAACACAACGCCACCGCACTGACTGCGATCAGATCGGATTGATTGCGGGCGAGCTCGCGCAGGGGGAGTTTTATCTTGCCCTTGCGTCCCAGGAACCAGAGAAGGCCAGCCAGAATCAGAACCGATCCGATCAGGGGCAGAACATCCTTGATCGTGATGGTTTGATCGGGTGCCAGCGCGGCGATGAAAAGCATCATCGGAACGATGGCGAGATCCTGGGCGATCAGGATGGCGATGGCGCGTCGTCCGACCTCGCTTTTGATCTCGCCGACATCCTCAAGCAACTTGATCGTCACCGCGGTCGACGAGAGCGCGATGCCAAAGCCGATCAGGACGCCGCGTTCCCAGGGCCAGCCCAACGGCCAGGTGAGCAACAGGATGACGGTCGTGGCAATGGTGATCTGCAGGCCGGTGCCGATGGCGGCGAACTTGAGAACCGAGCGAAAGTCGCTGACATCAAGTTCCATGCCAATGCTGAAGAGCAGCAGCAACACGCCCAGCTCGGCCAGCAGGTTGATCTGGTCACGGTCCTCGACAAACCCCAGAGCCGAGGGCCCCAGAACAACGCCGGCCAGGATGTAGCCGACAATCGCGGGCTGTCGCAGGCGACCCAGGAACAGGCCGCACAGCAGCGCGACCGATACGACGATCGCGATCTGGGTGAGTTCGTGGCCCTGTTCCATGACGCCACTCTATCACGCGCCGTTGTGGCACGATGAGGGCAAAGCGGTGTTAGCGGCGCAGAACGTCCTTGATGCGACCAGCCAAAATCTCCGGTTCGCCTTCCTTCAGGCACAAGGGATTCACCACAAGGGTGGCGCTGCCGACCTCGCCGGGCTCGAAATAGACCGGTGGCGATCCGCATTCGAGTTCGATCAGGACTGCTTCGGCATCGCGCGCCAGTGCCTTCTCGTCCAGGGTCAACGCCAGAGCCGGAACCGGGTGGCGTTCGGGATCGTCGCGCACGGCAATCGTGGCGTTGTTGACCCCCGCCAGGCCTTCGGCAACCGTTGCGATGGTGCGTGACCAACCGGCCCGCAGGGCGCCGGAGGCATCGTCTTCCAGGGTCAGGCGCAGGGCGGTCACCAGCCCGGCGATTTCTTCCTTGCCGACCTTGCAGATGCGTCCGATGCCATCGCGCGGCATGCCCTGAATGGCGTTGCGGTCGATCAGGGAAGCCGGCGGATTCCAGCGGCTGGGTGCGGTATCCATGTCGAGATGCTGCATGGCGACCGACATCACGAGGTCGCGCCGTCCCGCAAGAATGCCCGAAGCCTGTGGCCCGCCGATCGCCTTGCCCCCCGAGAAACACACAAGATCGGCACCCTCGGCGATGAAACGTTTGAGGTTCGACATTGGCGGCAACTGTCCGGCGGCGTCGACGATGATCGGAATGCCGTGTGGTGCGACGGCAGCGACGATTTCGGGGAGGGTCGGCTGGTTGCCCGGCACGACGACACAATAGACGGCGGCAGTGCGTTCGTTGATCTCGGCGACGTATTCCCAGGGCTCCGCATCGCGGACGCCCGCGCCGGTGTTGCGGTCGGAGACCCCGACCTCGATCAGTTTGGCGCCGGCGGTCCGGACCGCATGGTCGTACATGTTGCGATGGCCGCGTGCGACGATGATTTCGTTCTTGAGGCCGGTTGTGTCGGGCAGACGGTTCTGGGCCGCGAGATCGTGACCGGCGATGCAGGCTGCGGCAGCCAGCATCAGGCCGCTGGCCGCGCCGTCGGTGACATAACCTGACTGGGCGCCGGTCACTTCCGCAATGTAGGCGCCTGCTGCTGCCTGGAGGTGGGCGAGATCGACACAATGTTGCGACGCCTCGACCATCGCTTGGGCGACTTCCGGGCGCAGAATGCTGCCGGTCAACCGGGTCGCGGGGCCCTTGGCGTTGATGATGGTGTCGACGCCCAGGCGCTCATAGATGTTGGTCATGGTCTTAATCCATTGTCATCCTGTTCGAATCCACAAGCGCAGCATGACGATCCGGCGCTGTGCTGTCACGGCAGGCGCGCCGTCAAAGCAGAGCGAGCTGATCGGCGTCGGCGGCGGGTTTGACGAAGCGGGTGGTGTCGAGTTCCCAGCTCCGCTTGTCGAGGCCATAACGGCGGCAGGCTATCGCGAAACGTTTGGCGACCATATCTGCAAAGGGCCCCGTGCCTTTAAGGCGTTTGCCCCATTCGGCGTCATAGTCGCGCCCGCCGCGACAATCGCGCACCAGCGTTATGACACGACCGGCGCGGTCAGGGTACTGGGCTTCGAGCCACTCGCGGAAGAGGTCCTTGATCTCGAGCGGCAGGCGCAACAGCACATAGCCGCCGGTTGAGGCTCCCGCATCGTGGGAGGCCTGCAGCACGTCCTCCATCTCATGGTCGTTTAGCCCCGGAATGATCGGGGCAAACATGACACCAACGGGCACGCCTGCCTTGGCAAGCGCCTCGATCGCCTTGAGCCGTTTGGCCGGTGTCGGCGCGCGTGGTTCCATGCGCCGCGCCAGGCTGCCGTCGAGCGTTGTGATGGAGATATAGGCACGGGCCAGATGCTGCTCGGCCATCGCGCTCAGGATGTCGGCATCGCGGGCAATCAGGGCAGATTTGGTGACGATGCCGACGGGATGGCGGCATTCCTGCAGAACCTCGAGGATCTGGCGGGTGATGCCGTAACCGCGTTCGATCGGCTGGTAGGGATCGGTGTTGGTCCCCAGCGCAATCACCCGTGGCCGGTAGCCTGAGCGGGACAACTCCTGGCGCAGCAGAAGGGCTGCGTCGGGTTTCATCAGGAGTTTCGATTCGAAATCCTGGCCCGGCGAGAGGCCGAGCCAGGCATGGGTCGGGCGGGCAAAACAATAGACGCAGCCGTGCTCGCAGCCGCGATAGGGATTGATCGAGCGGTCGAACGGAATATCGGGGGAGTTGTTGCGTGCGATCACGGTGCGACTTGCATCAATCGAGATTTCGGTCTCGAGTGGCGGAAGTTCCTCTTCGATGCCACCCCAGCCGTCGTCGAAGGCTTCGTGCGTGTGCGGCTCGAAACGTCCTGCCTGGTTGCTCGCCGCGCCGCGCCCCCGACGTTGCAGGATATGTGTTCGTTGTTTCATTGTTCTCTCCTCATGTGAAAAGAACAATAAAGGAACAAACAAATCTTAGGCAAGCCCGATACGTGGATTTCGTGAAGACGCTAGGATGGCAGCCATGGAACGCCTCACGGTGATCATCCCGGCGCTCAACGCCGCAACTACGCTGAGCGTGATGCTGGACCAGTTCCTGGTCACCGCAGACGTCGATGCCACCGTGCTGGTCGTCGACAGCGGTTCGAACGATGCGACGCTTGAGATCGCAAAATCGCGCGATGTTGCGGTGATCCAGACCGAGCGTGGCCGCGGCAGTCAGATGGCTGCGGGTGGTGCAGCAGCCGACCGGCCGTGGCTTCTTTTCCTCCATGCCGATACCCGCCTGCAGGAAGGTTGGGACGGGGCGGTTGCGCGCTTCATCGCCGACACGGGCGAGTCTGATCGGGCTGCGGTGTTCCGCTTGCGGTTTGATGATCCTTCACCGGCGGCGCGGCGGGTAGAGTGGATTGCGGCGCGAAGAAGCCGCTGGTTGGGTCTGCCCTACGGCGATCAGGGCCTCCTGATCTCGCGTGCGTTTTACGAGTCGCTGGGCGGCTTCAGGCCGTTGGCGATCATGGAAGATGTTGACATGGTGCGCCGCATTGAGCGGCGCCGCCTTGTGACCCTGTCCTGCGATGCCGTCACAAGTGCTGTGCGTTACCGCCGGATGGGCTATACCGCGCGGATGTTTAGAAACCTCCTCTGCCTGACCTGTTATTTCCTGGGGATGCCGCCGCGCTGGCTGCTGCGGCTCTACGGATGATGCGCGATCGTCATGTCGTCGTAATGGCCCGAAGGCCCGAGCACGGCAAGGTCAAGACACGTCTTGCCGATGCGCTCGGCCCGGATGCGGCGCTTTCCTTCTATGCGAGCACCTTGCGTCGCACGCTCAAGCGCCTTGGCGATGATCCCCGCTGGTCGACGGTGATCGCGGCGACACCGCCATCGGCCGCGCGCCATCCCGGCAGGTGGACCAGGGGCTTGCCGGTTTTTGCCCAGGAAGAGGGTGATCTGGGCCAACGCATGCAGGGCGCGTTTGATGCCATGCCGGCGGGGCCGGTGGTAATCGTGGGAAGCGACATTCCCGATCTCTCGGCGCGCCATGTCGCACGCGCCTTCCGGGCGCTGGAGCGTCACGACGCCGTGTTCGGCCCGTCTGATGATGGTGGCTACTGGCTGGTTGGCATTGCCCGCTCGCTGCGTGCCAGCGAGATTTTTGGCCCGGTGCGCTGGTCGACACGCCACGCGCTTGCCGACACCCTTCAGGGACTCCCCGAAGGTGCCCGCGTCGCCACGCTCGAGACCCTGGCCGATATCGACACGGTCGATGATCTCAGGCGATTGCGCGCATGAACCGGGTGGCCTGATGAGCAAACCGGTGGCGGTCGATGGCGCAGCCGATGGCCTGGCGGCCTGGCGTGTTGCCCTTGCCTCGCTCCTGATTGTCTTCTGCGGCATGGGGATCGAATACCTGCTGTGGACCAGCGTGAAGACGATCTCCGACGATATGGACTGGTCGCGCGGCACGACGTCGGCGGCCTATGCGCTGGAAATGATCGGCACCGGTGTCGGCGGCATCCTGATGGGCCGGCTTTGCGATAAAATCGGTGCGCTGCCCGTGGTGTTGATCGGCGCCATGATGATTCCGGCCGGTGCGTTGACGCTGACCCATGTCACGCAACCCTGGCAGTTCTGCCTGGTCTTCGGGTTGATGATCGGCTTCCTTGGCAATGCGACCCTGTTCGCACCGCTGATTACGACGGCGACGCGATGGTTCGAGCGTTATCGTGGTCTCGCGGTCGCTGTCGTGGCCTCTGGCCAGGGGCTTGCGGGTTTCATCTGGCCCACGGTCTTTGATGTCCTGATTGCCGATTATGGCTGGCGCGGCGCGCTTTTCATCTATGGCTGCTTTGCCATGGTCGCGATGCCGCCTCTGGTGATTCTGCTCAAGGGAAACCCGCCGGGCTGGAGCGCCATGCAGGCCGAACGTGTCAGCGACGACCGTTCGGCTTTCCGGATGGGCAGCCTTTCCGAGAATGTGCCCCATGCGCTGTTATGCGCCGCGATCTTGTGTTGTTGCATCGCCATGGCCATGCCGCTGGTCCACATCGCATCGCACGCGCGCGACATCGGCTACACCAGCAGCGACGGTGCCCTGCTCCTGACCTGGATCATGGGATCGTCTTTCATCGGGCGGCTTGGCATGGGTGCTTTCGCAGATCGGATCGGCGGCTTGCAGGCCATGCTTATCGGCTCGGGCATGCAGGCGCTTGGTATCCTGATCCTGGCGCCGTTCGACAACTTCGCCGTCCTGCTTCTGGGCGCCACGGTCTTCGGGCTCGGCTTCGGGGGGCTGGTGCCGATGTATGCGGTCGCCCTGCGATCGATCTATCCGGCCAAGGGGCTGGGCTGGCGCGTCGGTGTGATCTTCCTGTTCGGCGCGACCGGCATGGCCATGGGCGGCCAGCTTGCAGGTTCCATGTTCGACTGGACCGGGACCTACCGTTGGGCCTTCCTGATCGGTTTTGCCTTCAACGTCGTCAACCTGTTCCTGATCGTGACGGTCATGACCCTGCGCGGCAGGCCCCAGCCTCTGGTCGGCACCACAGCCTGAGTGTCCTGTCGCTGCGCGGGCGGTTTCGAGAACCACAACGCCCCACTGGCCCAAGACTTCGACGAACTTTGGTGCCATTCGTTCCTGATCGATCTGGTGTGTACTGTCTGCGTCAAAGAAGCCTCGAAAAAAGAGGGGCACGGCAGGGGTCGGCCAGTTTGGGCAAACGAAAGGTTTTTCAGGGCTGCGGTAACGTGGTGCCTGTCTGGCCGCCAGTACCTTCCCGGGGCTTCGCGATCGATCTTGCCGGAATGGTCCGGCCAAAAGGGAGGTACGATCAGACATGGATTTCAAGAAAGTAGTACTGGGTGCTGCTGTTGGTGCAGTAGCGCTTGCTTCGGGTACGGCTGCGGTGTTGGCTGGCCATGACGACACGGTCACCGTGGCTTATTTCCTGGAGTGGCCGACGGCCAACCAGGTCGCGCAGATCGAAAAGACCTAAGACGAAGCGATGGGTGTCGAGCTCGATTGGCGTGCCTTTGGCAACGGCAACGAGATGACCCAGGCGATGGTCTCTGGTGATGTCCAGATTGCCTACAGCCAGGGT
This sequence comes from Rhodospirillaceae bacterium, assembly GCA_018700655.1. Classification (GTDB taxonomy): domain Bacteria; phylum Pseudomonadota; class Alphaproteobacteria; order SP197; family SP197; genus SP197. Next base: position 27,820 of record JABIUG010000356.1, read on the forward strand.
TTCGTGCCCTTCGTCGTCGGTGTTTCCAACGGTGCGCCGCTCAAACTCGTCGGTATCGCAGTGACTTATGCCGAGAACGATCTCTGCATCATTCGCGATGGCTCCGGCATCACGCAGGCCAATGCCACCGAACTGGAAGGCATGAAGGTCGCAACGCCGATCGGCAACGTGACCCACTACAAGCTGCTGCGCACACTCGATCACCTGGGTGTCGATGCTTCCAAGGTCGATCTCGTGCAGATGAACCCGGCCGATGCCGCCGTCGCGCTGATCCGCGGCGATGTCGTCATGGGCTGTGCCTTTGGCGGTGCGCTTGATCGCATGAGGACCGTAGGCTCGCCCCTCATGACTGGCGCCGAACAGGAAGCGATCGGGATCAACACGTTCGATATCGTGACGGTGACTGAAGACTTTACCAACGAGCATCCCGACCTGGTCAGGAAGTTCATGGAAGTTACCGAAGCATCCAATGCAGCCTACGCGGCCGATTCGGCTGCGGCCCTTGGTACCATCGCCATGGCGGCAGGCATGGATGAGGACGCCACGGCAGCCATGCTGGCAGGCTTTGGCTTCCCGACGGCAGCCGATCAGATGGGCCCCAACTGGCTCGGTGGCGGTGTGCAGGCCATGACCAAGGGCGTCGCCGACGTCATGGTCGAAGCCGGCAACATGGATGCCTCGCTCGATGATTATTCGGGCTTTATCGACGACAGCTATCTGCAGTAAGTGCAGGTAAGGGCGGCGGGGAAACCCGCCGCCCTTTTCGTTTGAATCACGGGGGGCAAAGTCGTGGCTGGAATTGTGATCGACGGGCTGTCGATGGTTTATACGCTGCCTGGCGGTGGCGATGTTCATGCGCTCAACGACGTCTCGCTCGATATCAAGCAGGGCGAGATCGTCACCGTTCTGGGCCCTTCGGGCTGCGGCAAGACGACCCTGCTCAACATCATCGCAGGATTTCTGTCGCCGACTGAAGGCGAGATTCGTCTGGGCGACAAACCGGTTACAGGCCCCGGTGCCGAGCGTGGCATGGTGTTCCAGCAGGGCGCGCTCTTCGAATGGCTGACGGTCGAGAAGAACGTTGCCTTCGGCCCGCGCATGGCCGGAAAGCCGGCTGCCGAAACGGCAGAAAAAGTTGAATATCTCCTCGATATCGTTGGCCTGCAGGGTTTCGGAGAAAAGCCGGTTTACCAACTTTCCGGCGGCATGCAGCAGCGCGTTGCGCTGGCCCGCTGCCTTGCCAACGACCCCGATGTCATCCTGATGGACGAACCGCTGGGCGCGCTCGACGCGCTCACCCGCGAGAAGATGCAGGGCCTGGTACTGAAGCTCTGGAAGGAAACCGGCAAGACCATCCTGCTGATCACCCATTCGGTCGAAGAGGCACTCATCCTGGGCGAGCGTTTGATCGTGATGGCGCCGCGACCGGGCCGGATTGAGAAGGAGTTCAGGCTGCCCTTCCCCGATGAGGCGCTGGTCAAACCTGCGCGCGAGGTCAAGGCCGGAGCCCAGTTCGTCGAAACCCGTGAGGAAATCCTTTCCATGATCTGGGACATGGAAGAGGAAATCATGGGCCAGTCCGACGAACCTCAGGTTTAGGAGGCAAGATATGAGCGACAAGAAAAAACCAACCGATCTGTCGATCTGGCTAGGCCTGTCGGACAACACGTTCACGCGCCAGAAGACCGTAAAGTTCGGCGACGCCACAGCGGTCAACTCGGGCCGCTTTTATTCGATCCTGGCTGTCGTGCTCCTGTTCGCGGCTTGGATCATCGCCTCGGTCTTTAATCTGGTCGAGCCGTTTTTCTGGCCGACGATCGATGGAACCTGGGATCGTTTCATCAAGCTAGTCACGGAGGGATTCCGCAATGTGCCGCTGTGGGAGCATGTCGGCATCAGTGTCTATCGTGTGCTCTCGGGCGTGTTCTTCGGCACGCTGGTCGGCGTACCCCTGGGTTTTGCCATGGGCCTGTCACCGGTTGGGCGCGGCATCTTTGACCCCATTGTCGAGTTCATGCGCCCGATCCCCCCGCTTGCTCTGATCCCGCTGATCATCCTGTGGTTCGGGATCGACGAATTCGCCAAGATCTTCCTGCTCTTCCTGGCCTCGCTCTTCATCATGACGATCGCCGCCTGGGCCGGTGTTTCCAGTGTGCGTATCTCGAAAGTCCATGCGGCCTATTCGCTGGGAGCCTCGAAATTCCAGATCCTGCGCCATGTCATTCTGCCCAATGCCCTGCCCGAGATTTTTACCGGTCTGCGCACCTCGATGGGTGTGTGCTGGGGCACGGTCGTCGCGGCCGAACTGGTTGCCGCCAACAAGGGGCTTGGTTCGATGATCATGATCGCCAAGAACTTCCTGCAGACTGACACGGTCGTGATCGGCATCATCATCATCGGCCTGATCGGCTATGCCATCGAGATGCTGATGCGCCGCCTTGAGCGCTGGTTGATCCCATGGAAAGGCAAGGGCTGAGGATCAGTTCGACAGATTTTTTCCATCGCTGATGCGGCGGAACCAGTGGAGCGGCTGGCGCGGTGCTGCGGCATCGACGTTGGGAGCACCCCGACCTGTCTCCATATCACCGAGATCGACCGTGCGGACCTCGATGCTGTAGCGCATCAATCCGGTCTGGTTTGGCACACTGGCATGCAGGTGGGCACCTGAGAATGCCAGGATCTCACCAGGAGCAATGACCACAGGGACCGGTTCCCTGAGGGTTTGAGGCTCGGTCACCACTGGCACTACGGGGTAATCGGTTTGCCCGTTTTTCCGGCTCGCGATCAGAGCATCGTAGTCCCAAGCGGCACTTGTGTTGGCGACGGGCCGGTCGAACAGGTCCGGCCACATGGCGATGGTTCGCCCGACATCGATGTCGAAGATCGGGGCCCACCAGTTGACCTGGGCCTGGACGTTGGAACCCCAGCTGTCGCGGTGAGGATCAAGCGTCATCAGGGCTGCGCGGTCGTGAGGATCATCCGAACTCTGGATGCGCAGACGAAGGCGATCACGATGAGTCGTAACCGGATCGCAGCCCAACGCGACGAGGACCTGGTCGAGCAGGTCATTCCAGAGAGGTTCCCTGGCCGCCCGGTGAAACAGCGCCTGCGTTCGTTCGTGAAGTTCGTCGGCTGCGATGTCACGGCAGGCTTCAAGCGGTTTGTGCGGCGCCATGGCTGCCGCAATGTCGACGCGGATGGCATCAATCAGTGCGTTCACTTCGCTGTTGTCGGAGAAGCGCAACACGGCACCGGCGAACAAAGCCTCGCGCGCGGCGAGATCAAGCCTGGTGCAGGGTTGGAGGTGGCCCGGTGTCATGCGTCTTTTGGCCAGTAGCGATCCCGCAGTTCCCGGCGCAGGACCTTGTCCACGCTCGAGCGCGGAAAGCTCATGGTGAAGTCAACCGATTTGGGCACCTTGAAGGCCGCGATGTTCTCCCGGCAATAGGCGATCAGTGTTTGGGCCAGCTTGTCATCGGGTTCAAATCCGTCGTTGAGCTCGATCACGGCCTTGATCTCTTCGCTCCAGCGTTCGCTCGGCACGCCGACGCAGACGGCCTCCTTCACGGCCGGATGACTGTTCAGCACCAGGTCGATCTCGGCGGGGTAGATGTTGACGCCGCCCGAGACCACCGTGTCGGCGTTGCGCCCGGTGAGATAGAGATAACCGTCGTCATCGACGTAACCCATGTCGCCCATGGTGAACCAGTCGCCCAGGCGATTGTCGTGGGTTTTCTTGGGCGCCTTGTAATAAACGAACTGTTCGGTTTCGGGCGCGAGCAGATAGACGGCTCCGATTGTGCCGTTGGGACAATCGCGTGTGTTGTCGCCGACGATCCGGATTTCGCCGTCCTCGACCGTCTTGCCGACCGTGCCTGGATGCGATGCCCAGTCCCGGGGTGTGCTGTAAACCAGCGCACCTTCCGTGCCGCCGAAGAACTCGTGGAGGATCGGGCCGAGCCAGGCAATGACCTGGTTCTTGAGTTCCGCCGAGCAGGGTGCCGAGCCATGCAGCATCCAGCGCAGCGAGGAGATGTCGTAGGCGTTGCGTGTCTTTTCGGGCAGATCGAGCAGGCGCTGGAACATGACCGGCACGACATGGCTGTGGCTGATGCGGTGCTGTTCGATCAGGGCCAGAAACTGCTCAGGTTCGAAACGCTCCATCAGGACCATGCCCATGCCCTGGTTGAGCCCCCACCACAGATTCAGGCTCATCGGGGCGGCGTGGTAGAGCGGGCTGGGGTTGAGCAGGATGTCGTTGCCGGGTCGCAATCCGGCCGACGCGGTCAGCGCAGGCAGCAGCGGGACTTTGCGTTTGTTGAGAAACTTCACGCCCTTGGGCCGGCCGG